>NZ_JBHXKE010000218.1:0-15890 GCF_042722765.1 Kitasatospora sp. NPDC058406 | reverse complement strand
GCCCCGCACCCCCGGGCGCGCCCCCCCCCCCCCCCCCGCTCCGGGGGGTCCCCCGGGGGGGGGGGGGGGTCCCCGGGGCCCGGCCACCCCCGCGGATCTGCCGGACACGGCGGACACGGCGGGTGGGGGTGACCGTGGCCGCACTGCACACGGTGCGGCTCGCCCCGGCCGACGGCCTCGCGCCGTCGGCCGGGGCGCCCGCCTCGCTCTTCGAGGCCCGCGTCCACTCCCCCGCCGGCTTCTGCCACGGTCTGCTCACCAGCTGCCTGCGGAACGATCCGGACGGCGACCCGCTCGCCCGCACCTTCGTCGACGAGCACCTGGCGCTCGACCTCACCGACCCCGACGCCGGCCGGTGGCGCCACCATGCCGACGTCCTCCACCTCCGCGCGCCCGATCCCCGACAGGCACTCGCCCGGCTCGCCGCCGTCCTGCGGGCGCACCCCGGTTGCGCGGTCGCCTCGGCCGAGTGCGGCGGCGGCTCGTTCCTCGTCCTCGCCCGGACGGGAGGGCGGCTGGCCCTCCGGCTCCGGCCCGGCACCGGCGGTCCGCCGTCCTCCTGGCCGCGGTCGGCCGTCGGTTCGCTCGCCCACGCCTGGTTGGCCGCCGGGCGGGCACTGGCCGAGATCACCACGTTGGCCGCCTCGGCGTCCTCCCCGCACGGGTCGCTCGGCGGCAGGTTCGGCCGCGGACGGCGGCCCGGCACACCCTCCCCGCCCACAGCCCCGCCGACCGGGCGCCCACCCGGACGGCCCGACGGCCGGTGAGCCGAACCGACCTGCGCCCGGCGGCACCACTACTCCGGGCCCGCCTCCCCGTCGTCCGGCGGGGAGGCGGCGGCCCCCAGGGCGTCGAGGCCGGCGGCCAGGCGGGCGGCGTCGGGGGCGGCCAGCGCCCGGTAGTGGGCCAGCGACTCCCGGTACCGGGCCGCCGCCTCGGTGAGGCGCCCGCGGTCACGGGCCAGGTCGCCGGTGAGTTCGAGGACACGGGCCTCCCAGTGCCGGGCCTGGCCGGTACGGAACTCGGCCAGCGCCTCCGCGTAGCATCGCTCCGCCTCCCCGTCCGCACCGAGCGCCGCGTGCGCCTGACCGAGGAAGGCGAGCGCCCGGGCGGCCTCGTACGCGGCGGGCACGGCGGCCAGTTCACGGTGGGCGCCGGTGATCACCGGGACGGCCTCGGCGGCCCGCCCGGCGGCGAGCAGGACGTCACCCAGCGCCAGACGGGCGAGGGCGGTGCCACGGGCGTAGCCCCGGGCCTCACGCAGGGTGACCGCCCCGCGGAGGCACTCGGCCGCCTCGGTGAGCCGGCCCGCCGTCCGGTGGGTCTGGCTCAGGCCGTAGAGCGCGTCGGCCTCGACGAGCGGGTCGCCGACCGTCCGGGCCAGCGCGAACGCCTCCTCGAACCAGGCGGCCGCCTCCTCCCCCTCCCCGGCGTTGCGCAGGCCGGTGCCGCCGGAGGTGAGCATCCGCAGCTCCCCCGCCCGGTCGCCGGCCGCGCGGGCGGCGGCCCGGCCGATCCGGTGCGCCTCGATCCAGAGCCGGGCCGGACGCCGCCGGAGGAACAACGGCCACATGGCGTCGACGAGTTGCCAGGCGACGGCGGTCCGGTCGGTGGCGGCGGCCCAGCGCAGTGCGTCCGCGAGCCGGTCGGCCTCGGCGTCCAGCCAGCCGAGGGCCTCCGCCTCTTCGGTGAACTCTCTTGCGCGGGGCACCGGTTGCCGCGTGTAGTCACGGCCCAGGGTGCGGTGGCTCGGGCTGAGCAGCGCCTCGGCAGCGGTCGCGGAGGCCAGGTACCAGTCGAGGACACGATCGACGGCGGCCCGGCCCTCCGGCGCGTCACGGACCTCGACGGCGAGCGCCCGGGCGTGCAACTTCACCAGATCGTGAAAACGGAATCCGCCCTCCATCTCCTCCAGGAGGTGGACGTCGATCAGGCCGTCGAGCAGCCGGTCCGCCACGCCGGGTGCCAAGTCGCCCACGGCGCAGGCGACATCGAGCGTGAAGACGGGGAAGGGCAACAGACCGAGAAGCCGGTAGAAGCGCGCCGCGTCCGCGTCCAGCACCTCGAAGGACGCGTCCAGCACATGGTGCACGGCCTCTCCCTCCACGTCGAACGCGGCGAGCCGGTCGGATTCGTGGCCGAGCGCCTCGGCGGTGGCGGCGAGCGACTGGACCGGGCGGGCCGCGATCCGGGCGGCGGCCAGACAGACCGCGAGCGGCAGGCCCGCGCAGCGCTCCACCACCTCGGCGGCGGCGGCGCGTTCGCGGGCCACCCGGTCCTCGCCGACCCGCTGGGTGAGCAGCTGCGCCGCCGCGTCGTCCGAGAGCAGGTCGACCTTGCGGAATACGGCCCCGTCTATGCCGAGGCCGGTGAGGCGGCGCCGGCTGGTGACCACGACGACGGCGTGCTCCGAACCGGGCAGCAGCGGGCGGACCTGCGCCGCCGTGGAGGCGTTGTCGAGCAGCACGGCGATCCGGCGCTCGGCGGCCAGCGAGCGCCACAGCGCGGCCCCCTCCGCCAGGCTGCCGGGCACCGGCGTGATCCCGAAGGCCCGCAGGAAGGCGCCCAGCGCCTCGGCCGGGTCGGCCGGCCCGCCCGGGGCGTGACCGCGCAGGTCGGCGTAGAGCTGGCCGTCGGGGAACCTGCCGGACAGGCCGCGCAGCCACTGGGTGGCGAGCACCGTCTTGCCCACCCCGGCCGGACCGGTCACCACCACCGTGACGTCGGCGGCGTCGGTCGCGTCGCCCAACGACCGGTCCAGCGCCGCGAGATCGTCCTCACGTCCGACCAAGCGTCTCGGCACCGGGGGGAGTTGGCGTGGCACGGGAAGCGCCGGGGCCGGGGCGGGCCCGCCGTGGATGTGCACGCTCCGGATCGACCCGGCCTGGACCACCGAACCGCCCACCCGGGTGCCGGAGACCGAGTAACTCCCGCCCTTCGACTGCTGATCCGCCTCACTCACCGGCCGCTCCCGCCGGCCGGCCGTGCACCCGGCTGCGCATCCGGCTCCGTGAACGTCACAGGCTCCACTGGTCCCCCTACCCGCAGAACGACGTATCCGAGTGGCAGGACCCCGACGGTGATCAGAGGTGATCAAATACCGTGCAGCCGATACCACATGACGCATGGTCATATGGAGAATATGCCAATAACCTCGATCCCTGAAGAAGGCAGACGGTATAGCAGCGGCGCCCGAAAGCGTGGGATGCTCACCTCCGACACGGCAAGCTGGTAGCCAACCGGCGGGGGGCGTCGAATGGAGTTCCATCTTCTGGGCTCGGTTGAACTTTCGGTGAACGGCGAGTTGTTGGCGATTCGCTCGGACAAGCGTCGCCGCCTGCTCGCCGCCCTGGCCCTGGAGGTGGGGCGACCGCTCTCGCACGAGTGGCTGGCCAACAGGATCTGGGACGAGGAACCGCCGCCCAGCGCGCTGGCCAGCATCTACAGTCACGTCTCCCGCATTCGGAGCGAGTTGCGAAAGGCCGCCGACGCGGAAGGCCTCAGCGCGCCCCGGGACGTCCCCACCAT
Organism: Kitasatospora sp. NPDC058406; assembly: GCF_042722765.1. Lineage (NCBI taxonomy): Bacteria > Bacillati > Actinomycetota > Actinomycetes > Kitasatosporales > Streptomycetaceae > Kitasatospora > Kitasatospora sp. NPDC058406. Next base: position 12,362 of record NZ_JBHXKE010000218.1, on the reverse strand, counting down.
CGACACCCGATCGCACACGTATGCGCTTCGCACCGACCCCCAATTGATCGACTGGCATCGCTATGTCGACCTTTCGCGGCGAGCCCGCCAACTCGCCGACAACGGGGACGACGTCCAGGCGCGGACCGTCCTGAGCCGGGCCGAGGAACTGTGGCGCGGCGAACCGCTCGCCGGACTCCCCGGCGGCTGGGCCCAGTCCACCCGCGCCACCATGGCCGACCAGCGCCTCGCCACCACCCTCCTGCGGGTCGAGATCGACCTCCGGCTCGGCCGCCACAGCGAACTCATCCCCGAACTCACCGCGCTCCGCGAGGAGCGCCCCACCGACGAACGCGTCGCCGCCCACCTGCTGGTCGCCCTCCACGGCGCCGGCCGCCAGGCCGAGGCGCTCGCCGTCTACCCCGCCGTCGTCCGCCGCCTCCGCGCCGACCTCGGCACCGCCCCCGGCGCCGCCCTCACCCGCCTCCACGAGCGGATGCTGCGGGGCGCCCCGCTCTCGGGACCGGACGGGCGGGCGGAGCCGCCGCCCGAGGACCGGACGGATGGACGCACCGACCGGCGGACGACGGCTCGGCCGCACCCTGCGCGCACGGCGCCCGCCCAACGGCCAGTCCCGGTCGGCCCACCGGCTCGACACATGATCGGCCGCCACGACGATCTCCGACGACTGCTCGGCGAGCCCGAGGACGGGAACGAGCAGGGCGGCGTGGTGACCGTGTCCGCGATCCTCGGCATGGCCGGCGTCGGCAAGACCACGCTCGCCCTGCATGCGGCACACCTGATGCGGTCGCGCTTCCCCGGTGGCTACGTTCACCTCAACCTAGGTGCCCACGCGGGCAACCAGCACCCGCTCACCACCGAGGCCACAGCCACCGCACTGCTCCGGCGACTCGGTGTTCCGGCCGCGACCATCCCGCTCGACACCGAGGAGCTCTTCGGGCTCTGCGCCGAGGTCCTGGCCTCGCGCCGGGCCGTCGTGGTGCTCGACGACGCCTCCAGCGCAGCCCAGATCCGTCCCCTGCTACCGACCGCCCCTGCCTCCCTGGTCTTCGTCACCAGCCGCCACCGGCTCGCCGAGCTACCCGGCTCCAGACCGATCTTCCTGGACATCCTGCCCGTCGATGACGCGGTCGCCCTGTTCACCTCGGTGGTCGGTCGCGAACGGGCGGGCGACCGCAGCCGGATCGTCGAAATCGTCGACCGCTGCGGCCTTCTGCCGCTGGCCATCGAACTAGCCGCGAGCCGGTTCAAGGCGCGCCCCTCGTGGACCCTGGATCATCTGGCCCAGCGGCTGTCCCGCAAGACCGGCCGGCTCGCGGAGATCCGGCACGGCTCCGAGAGCATCGCCCGCGCCTTCGAGGTCTCCTACCGCTCCCTGCCCCGCGAGCAGCGGGAGGCGTTCCGGCTACTGGGCCTCTACCCGGGGCCGGACATCGGCCTGCACGCGGCGGCGGCGCTGCTGGGGCGGTCGGTCGACGAGACGGACCAGATTCTGGAGGCCCTGCACCACTGCCACCTACTTGGCGAGGACGTGCCGGAGCGCTTCCAACTCCATGACCTCCTCCGCGAGTACGCGATTCTGCTGGCTCGCGAGGAGGGGGGCCCGGAAGAGGTCGATGGAGCCATCCGCCGGCTGCTCGGTTTCATGCTCGGGGCGGCCGACCAAGCCGACCGGCTGTTGTATCCGCGGCGGTCACGTCTCGCATTGCCACCGCTCCGTCAATTACCCGGACTGGAAACACTCCTGTACGACATTGACCTCAACTCAACCGAATCCGCGCGGGACTGGCTTGACACCGAGCAAGCGGGACTGATCGCGCTCGCAGCCCATGCACAGAACACCGAGCACCCCGAGGCCGCCGCCTGGCTGGCTCACGTACTGGCCGGCCACCTTGACGCCCAGGCCTACTGGAGTGAGGCCCACGACCTGCATCAAGCCTCGGTCACGTACTGGCGTTCGGCAGCGAACGACCGCTGCGAGGCACGGGCGCTGATCAACCTCGGCGCGACCCTCGCGAACGCCTCGCGCTACCCGGCGGCGTTCGAGGCCCTGGAGCGCGGGCTCGCCCTGGCTCGGGCCGAGGAGGACACAGATGCCATCGCAGAGGCACTGAGCCTGCTCGGCGAGCTGCTCTGGCACCAGAGCTCCCTGCCCCAGGCTCTTGCCATGCAAGAGGAGGCGCTGCGAATCCGAAGAGAGAGCGGCGACCGCTGGAACACCGCCCGGTGCCTCGCCAGCGTCGGAATCGTGCAGAGCTCACTAGGAAATCAGGAAATGGCCCTCACGGCCTATCGGAGCGCCCTTCCGTTGGCTCGGCAATTCAATGACAGAACTTTCGAACTGATAATTCTCAACAATATCGGCGACCTTCACCTGAGCGCCGGCGACCTTCCGGCGGCCCGCATCGCATTCGAACGAATACTCGAACGCGGGGTGGACTTCATGTCCCATTTCGACCTGGCAGTCGTGAAGATCAACCTGGCATCCTCGCTCAGGATCCCGGAGGAACTCGATCGAGCCCTGACTCTCTACCGGTCAGCCCTGTCCGTGTTCCGCTCAGTCGGCGGCATCCGACACGAGGCGGACACGCTCAACAGCCTCGGTGACACACTTCGATCGGCCGACCGTCCGGCGGAAGCTCACGATCAGTACACCATCGCCCTCGCGCTGGCCCGATCCATCGGAACGACCCGCGAAGAAGTGGCCGCCCTACGGGGGCTCGGCTGCTCCGAGGTCATGCTCGGACAGAGCGTCGCCGCGATCGGCCACCTCACTGCGGCGATCTCGATCGCCCGGCAGATCGGCGCCGCCGACCAGGCCGACCTGGCCGAAGAGGCGCTTACCAAGATCCATCCACGAAGCGCAGATGGAGTGCCGCGTTCCGATTGACTGCTCGTCGACTCTATGCACTTCTGATCGAATTTGATCGTAGAGATACTAAGCAGTCGCTACATGGATCCAACGATTGCACGGTACCGAACACATGCCAATGTGTCAGACACCGCTTTGTGTTGCCCCTGACGACTCTGCTACACATGGCTCGGAGCGCAGCAGATCTTCGCGCCCCGAACCATCGCTACACGCAGAGAGACACAGGAAATGAGCGACCTTCACGCCCCGATAGTCGAATGCCCTCGGATCCGAGCCACCGAGCCGGCCAATAATTCCGCGGAACCGGCGGCACCGGGGTTCTTCTGGCGGATGCCCATCTGGTACTGAGGCGCCGCGCCATCTCCGAGGGCGTGATCGGGGCTCCGATCACGCCCTCGGAGATGACCCCGCCCGACTTCTCAGCCGCCCAGGGCTACGGCGGCCTCCGCGGTGAGGAGGCGGAAGGTCAGGGACTCCTGGAGGTAGAGGTCCACGGTGTCAGGGGTGTGGGAGAGGTACCCGACGGAGACGTCCTGGCCGAGGACCAGTTCGAAGTCTCCGCCACGGGCGGAGAGCAGGAAGGCGCCCTCGACGGCCGGGGCCCAGATGATCTCGCCGTCGAGCAGGCGGGCGATGTGTGCGGCCACCGGGTAGCCGTGGTCCGAGGTCTCGCTCACGGCGGTGTAGGCCCCGGCGCCGAGGAGCAGGGCGTACGGGCCGCCGACGCCGGCGAGGCGCAGGACGGTGAGGGCCTGGCTGACGGCGGTGGGATAGTCCCGGACGTCGGCCGGGAGCGGCACCGCCGGGTTGGACGCGCCGGCGCGGATGCCCTCGATCCCCGCGGCCCGGTAGCCCTCGAAGACGGTGCGGTCCTCGGCCAGGGCGAGCGCCCGGGCGGCGTCCTTGACGGGCTGCCAGTCGGAGTCGCGGGAGCCGCGCTCGACGTCGTCGACGGCCTCGCGCGAGACGGTGAACGGGACGCGCAGTTCGACGACCGGCCGGGCCTCCCTGGCGTGGGCCACGACACCGTCCGCGGGCGGGTCGATGGAGGTCAGGTGGCCGGTTCCGACGGCGGCGAGCGCGAGGCCCTCGGGGCCGCTCAGGTCGACCACCCGGCGGCCGGCGACGTGCAGCTTGAAGGTCTGCCGGGCCTCCTCCTCGATCTCCTCCCAGGCGGCGGCCGAGACGGGGGCGAGGTCGCGGTGCAGGTTGTTCATCGTGACGGGGTCTCTTTCAGGCTGCCGATGGCGAGCGAGCCATCGAAGGAGGCGAGGGACGGGGTGCGGGGCGGCGCTGCGGGGACGGGCGGGGCGTCGGCGGTGTCCGCGGCGGGTGCGGGCGGCGGGTCGTCGAGGAAGTCCGCGGTCGGCACGTGGAAGAGGGTCCCGGTGACGGCGGTGGAGACGTCCAGCAGCCGGTCGTACGCGCCCGGCGGGCGGCCGACGAACATGTTCCGCAGCATCTCCTCCGTCACCTCCGGGTCGCGCGCGTAGCCGATGAAGTAGGTGCCGAACTCGCCACCGTCCTCGAACGATCCGAAGGCCATGTTGAACCGCATGATCTGCCGTTCCTCGCCGTCCGGGCCGGTGATCGTGGTCAGGGAGACATGCGAGTCGGCGGGTTGGGAGTCGTCGTCGAGTTCGATGTCGGTGAGCTTGGTACGGCCGACCGCCCGCTCCTGTGCCTCGACCGGCAGCCTGTTCCAGGCGTCCAGGTCGTGCAGGTACTTCTGCACGATGACGTAGCTGCCGCCCGCGAACTCCGGGTCCTCGGGGCCGACCCGGACGGCGGCGTCCGCGGCCCGGCCCTCGGGGTTCTCGGTGCCGTCGACGAAGCCGAGCAGGTCACGGTCGTCGAAGTAGCGGAAGCCGTGGACGGCGTCCACGACGGTGGCCGCCCCGGCGAGCCGCCGGGTGAGCTGGCCGGCCAGTTCGAAGCAGAGGTCCATGCGGGCGGCCCGCAGGTGGAACAGCAGGTCGCCCGGGGTGGCCGGGGCGCGGTGACGGGCTCCGGCCACCTCCCGGAAGGGGTGCAGCGCCGCCGGACGGGGGCCGGCGAAGAGGCGGTCCCAGGCGTCGGAACCGATGCCGGTGACGCAGGTCAGGCCCGCGTCGGGGGCGCGGAAGCCGACGGAGCGGCGCAGTCCGGCGAGGTCGGGGAGCAGCGCGCGGACGGTCTGCTCGCCACCGGGGTCGACGGTGAGCACCAGGAAGATCGCGGCGCTGGTGAGCGGGGCGAGGACGGGTTGCGCGTCGGGCGGGTCGGCGGGCGGCGCCGGGTCGGCGGCCGGGAGTCGGGCGGCGGACGGGGGCGGCACGGAGGGCATGGCGGACTCCGGTCTCCGGGGTCTGATCGTCCGTACGATTACACCCCAGAGCGGACATTACGGCGCGGTCGCCGCCCCGAACGCGGGAAGGCCCGTACCGGACGGAGGATCCGTCCGGTACGGGCCGGCAGGTGACACGGTCCCCGGGGCAGGTCCTGGGGCGGGGCCGGCGCGGGGCCGGGCGCGACGGTGCGGCGCAGTGGCGCGGGGGTCAGCCGCGGGTGCGGCGGCGCAGGCCGGTCGCGGTGACCAGGGCGCCGAGCACGACCGCCGCCACCGGCACCACCAGCGCGGCACGGAAGCCGTCCAGCCCGGCCTGCGCGGTGCCGTCCGTGCCGGTCGCCGCCAGGTTGACGGTGGTCACCACCGAGAGGCCGAGTGCCGCGCCGAACTGGAAGGAGGTGTTGAGCAGCCCGCCGGCCAGCCCCTGCTCCTCCTCGGCCACGCCGTCGGTGGCGGCGATGGTCAGCGGCCCGTAGGCGAGCGCGAACGCCAGTCCGGTGAGGATCATGGTCGGGAACATCATCGGGTACGTCCAGTCGAGCCCGACCGGCAGGAACAGTGCGTACGAGACGGCCGCCAGGCAGAAGCCGCCGAGGATCACCCGGGCGTTGCCGAACCGCTCGACCAGCCGGGGCGTGAGCGTCGGGGCCAGTACCGCGTCCACGCCGACGGCGAGCAGCGCGAGCCCGGTCTGGAGGGAGCTCCAGCCGCGCAGGTCCTGGAGGTACAGGGTGACGACGAACTGGAAGCCGAAGAACGAGCCGGCGAAGAGCAGCGCGCCCAGGTTGGCCCGCAGGAGCGGCCCGGAGCGCAGCAGGCCGAGACGGACCAGCGGTGCGGCGGAGCGCCGTTCGATCGCCGCGAAGGCGGCCAGCAGGGCCAGTCCGCCGGCCAGCGAGGCGACCGTCCAGAGTGCCTCGGCGCCGGGCTCGCCGAGCCTGACCACCGCGTAGACCAGCAGCAGCATCGCGCCGGTGGCGGTCGCGGCGCCGGCCAGGTCGAAGCGTTCGCCGGCGCGACGGGTGGGCGCCTCGTCGCGCGGGATCAGCGGCAGTGCGGCGATCAGCAGGGCGCCGGCCAGCAGGACGGGAGCGAAGAAGACCCAGCGCCAGCTGACGGCGGTGAGCAGCCCGCCGGCCACCAGACCGAGCGAGAAGCCGGCCGCCGCCGTGCCCGCGTAGACGAGCAGGGCGCGGTTGCGACGGGGCCCCTCGGCGAAGGCGGTGGTGATGACGGCCAGTCCTGCGGGGGTCATGAAGGCCGCGGAGAGGCCGGTGACGAAGCGGGCCAGGATGAGCATCCAGCCCTCGGTGGCGAGACCGCCGAGGCCGGAGAAGAGGACGAAGACGGTGAGCCAGAGCAGGAACATCCGGCGCCGGCCCAGCAGGTCGGCGGTCCGGCCGCCGAGCAGCATGAACCCGCCGTAACCGAGCACGTAGGCGCTCAGCACCCAGCTGAGTGAACCGGTGCTCATCCCCAGGTCGGCGCGGATCGACGGGAGCGCCACGTTGAGCATCGCGACGTCGATGCCCTCCAGGAAGATCGCGCCGCAGAGCACGAGGAGCACGGCTGCCTCCCGCCCGCCGAAGCGGGACGGGGGCCCGGAGGCGGCGTCGACCCGGCCGCCGGACGGGCCCGGGCTTCCGACAGGGCCCGGGCTTCCGGTTTCGGGCACGGCTGATGACACGGACACGGAGGTCTCCTGGGAGTGCGCGGGGAGGCGAGGGCGACAGAACGAGCCGGTTCCTCTTCGGCCGGTCGGTTCCCTCTTGTAACCACTGGCCATCCTGAGGCAGCATCAGGAGCTGTGGAAGAAGGCACTTTGAAGTTACCGACGCACTGCGCGGGTACCGAGGACGGCTACGACGTGCTCCAGTGGGACACCCGGGAGGACTGCGAGGTCCGGCAGATCCTCGACCGGATCGCCGACAAGTGGTCGCTGCTGGTCATCGCCCTGCTCGACCGCCGCTCGCTGCGCTTCACCGAGCTGCGGCGCGAGATCGACGGGGTCAGCCAGCGGATGCTCACCGTCACGCTGCGGCAGTTGGAGCGTGACGGCCTGGTCGAACGGACGGTCCACCCGGTGGTGCCGCCCCGGGTGGACTACGCGCTGACGCCGCTGGGGCGGACGCTGCACGCCACCATCCAGTCGCTGGTGACGTGGACGGAGTCGCATCAGCGGGAGATCGCGACGGCCCGCGCCTCGTACGACGCGCGCGCGGTCTGAGCACCCGCCGCACAGCACGGCGAAGGGGCGGGCCCGGGTCGGGTCCGCCCCTTCTTGCCGCGGGTTCGCCGCGCGGCACCGGCGCCCTGCCGCTCCCGCCGCCTCGCCGTCAGACCCGCAGGGCGGCGAGCTGCTCGGCGAACGGGACCACGGCCTGGGCGGCCGGGGCTTGCGCGCCCGGGGCGGCCTGCTCCGGCCGGGCCGAGGGGACGCGGCCGGCCAGCAGCGCGGCGAGCTCGCCGGCCGCCCGGTCGATCCGCCCGGGGAGGCCGTCGGTGAGCCGGTCCCCCGCGGCGCCCCAGTCGTCGGTGGCCGCGTACACCGCGGTCGGGACGACGACCGCCCGCAGGTAGCTGAAGAGCGGCCGGACGGCGTGCTCCAGCGCCAGCGAGTGCCGGGGCGTGCCTCCGGTGGCCGCGATCAGCACCGGCTTGCCGGTGAGCGCGTCCGGGTCGATCACGTCGAAGAACGACTTGAACAGCCCGCTGTACGAGGCCGCGAAGATCGGCGTCACCGTGATCAGGCCGTCGGCGCGGGTGACCTCCTCGATCGCCTCGCGCAGTGCGGCGCCGGGGAAGCCCGTGACGAAGTTGTTCGCGATGTCGGTGGCGAGGTCGCGCAGTTCGACCACCGTCACCTCCACCGGCCGCCCGGCGGAGCCGAGCCGGCGGCTCGTCGACTCGGCGAGCCGGTCGGCGAGCAGCCGCGTCGAGGACGGCTTGCTCAGGCCGGCACTGACCACCACCAGTCGGTACGCGGTCACTTGGTCACCTCCGTGGTCTCCTGCTGCTCCTGCTGCTGCTCGCCCTGCCGGGCGAGCTCGGCCGCGACCCGGGCCTCGTGGGTCGGCCCGTCCGGGACCTCGGCCGGGCGGCCCTTCGCGAACTCGGCGCGCAGGACCGGCACGACCTCCTCGCCGAGCAGGTCCAGCTGCTCCAGCACCGTCTTCAGCGGCAGGCCCGCGTGGTCCATCAGGAACAGCTGGCGCTGGTAGTCGCCGAAGGACTCGCGGAAGGTCAGCGTCTTCTCGATGACCTCCTGCGGGCTGCCCACGGTGAGCGGGGTCTGGTCGGTGAACTCCTCCAGCGAGGGGCCGTGCCCGTACACCGGCGCGTTGTCGAAGTACGGGCGGAACTCGCGCACCGCGTCCTGCGAGTTCTTCCGCATGAACACCTGGCCGCCGAGCCCGACGTACGCCTGTTCGGCGGTGCCGTGCCCGTAGTGGGCGTAGCGCTCCCGGTAGAGGTTGACCAGCTTCTGGAAGTGCTCCTTGGGCCAGAAGATGTTGTTCGCGAAGAAGCCGTCACCGTAGTAGGCGGCCTGCTCGGCGATCTCCGGGCTGCGGATCGAGCCGTGCCAGACGAACGGCGCGACGCCGTCCAGCGGGCGCGGGGTGGAGGTGAAGGACTGCAGCGGGGTGCGGAAGCGGCCCTGCCAGTCCACCACGTCCTCGCGCCACAGCTGGTGCAGCAGCGCGTAGTTCTCGATCGCGAGCGGGATGCCCTGGCGGATGTCCTTGCCGAACCACGGGTAGACCGGGCCGGTGTTGCCGCGACCCATCATGAGGTCCACCCGGCCGTCCGCGAGGTGCTGGAGCATCGCGAAGTCCTCGGCGATCTTCACCGGGTCGTTGGTGGTGATCAGGGTGGTCGAGGTGGAGAGGATGATGCGGTCGGTCTGCGCGGCTATGTACCCGAGCATGGTCGTCGGCGAGGACGGCACGAACGGCGTGTTGTGGTGCTCGCCGGTCGCGAAGACGTCCAGCCCGACCTCCTCGGCCTTGCGTGCGATGGCGACCATCGCCTTGATCCGCTCGTGTTCGCTCGGGGTGCGGCCCGTGGTCGGGTCGGGGGTGACGTCGCCGACGGTGAAGATTCCGAACTGCATGCTGCTCACCACACTCCTGATGAATCCCGGTCGGGATCCGATCGTCAAAGTTTCAACCACCTTAGCATCGACCGTCCCGCCGATATTCCCCCGAGCACCCATCTCCTCGCCCCCGGCTGCCCACCGACCCCCTCCCCGGGCTGTCGAGGGCTGCCGGGGGCGGGAGCGGGGGCCGGGCGGGGAGGTCAGTCGGTGTAGGCGGGCTCGGGGGTGCGGTCGGCAGGGGTGCGGTCGGCGGGGATGCGGTCGGCGGGGGCGGGGGTGGGGTGGGCGCGGCGGGTACCGAGCGCCTCGGGGAGGAGGGTGAGCAGGCCCGCGACGGCGAGGCCGGCGCCCAGCCAGAGGGGCGCGCGCAGGCCCCACGCGTCGATCGCGAGGCCGCCGAACGAGGTGCTGATGATGATCCCCAGGGTGATGAAGGAGGAGTGGACGGTGTTCACCAGCGGGCGGGCGTTGCCGGTGCGCTGGACGCGGGACACCATCGCGGGGTTCATCGTGACGCCGACCAGACCGATGCCCAGCAGGAACGCGACGGCCGGCACCGGCAGGTCCGCGAAGAGCGCGAAGCCCACCAGGAACACGGCGTTCAGCGCCAGGCCCAGGGTGAGCACGGGCACCGCGAAGCGGTCGGCGAAGCGCCCGACCACGGTGTTGCCGACGACGGTGGCCGCGCCGTACGCGACCAGCAGCAGCGGGACGGAACCGGCCGAGAAGCCGGTGACCTCGGTGAGGATCGGGTTGGCGTAGCTGAACGCGGCGAAGGTCGCGCCGATGATCAGGGTGCTGGTGGAGAAGGTCAGCCAGAGCCTGGGGTTGCGGAAGACGCCCAGTTCGGAGCGGACGGAACCGCCGCCCTCGGCATGGTCGACGTCGGGCACGCCGGCGAGGGTGCAGAGCGCGGCGACCACGGTGAGCACGGCGACCGTCCAGAAGGCGGCCCGCCAGCCCAGGTGCTCCCCGATCACGGTGGCCAGCGGCAGTCCCAGCAGGGTGCCGAGCATCAGGCCGTTCATCGCGACGGCGATGGCCCGCCCACGGATCTCCGGGCGGGCGAGCTGCGCGCAGAGCGAGATCGAGACGCCGAAGAACGCCTGAGCCGCGACGCCGGTGACCACCCGGGCCACCAGCATCACCGGGTAGCCGGAGGCGGTCGCGGCGATCAGGTTCCCTGCCAGGAATATCGCGAAGAGAAGGATCAGGGCGTTCTTCTGGCGCATCCTCAGGACCGCGACGGTGAGGAACGGGCCGCCGAACGACATCGCGACCGCGAAGGCCGTGATCAGGTAGCCGACCTGCGGGACGGTGACGTCGAGGCCCTCCGCCAGTTGCGGCATGAGCCCGGCGACCGCGAACTCGCTGGTCACCATCGCGAAGATGCCGAGGGCGAGGACGTACACGGCACGTGGCACGGTGTTGCTCCCAGGTGGTTTTGGATTGATCGGTTCAAAATTAGGGCAGGCGAAGGCACGGGAAGGCGGAAGGGAAGGCGGAAGGGAGGTCCGGTCGGGCGGTGGCCTCAGGGGGCCAGGGCGTCGAGCGCGGTCGCGGCGACGGCTTCGAGGGCGGCCCGGTCGGCCCCGCCCTGGGCGGCGACCCGCATGCCGCCGATCACCGCGTTCAGGAACCGGGCCAGGTCGCCCGGATCCCGGCGGGAGGCGATCTCGCCCGACCGCTGCCCCGCCGCCAGCACCCCCCGGAGCGCGACCAGCCGGATCTCCTGGTCCCGGCCCACCATCGCGGCCGCCTCGGGGTCGCGCCCGGCCAGTTCGACGATGGTGTTCACCGTCAGGCAGCCGATGCTGCGCCCCTCCGGGCGCAGGGCGAACTCGGCGTCGACGATCCGCTCGAACAGGGCCCGGATCCGCGCCGCCGGGGGCAGCTCCGGGTCCTCCAGAAGGGCGATCTGCGGGATGGTCATCAGGTCGATGTAGCGGGCCAGCGCCCGCTTGAACAGGTCGTGCTTGCTGCTGAACGTGTTGTAGATGCTGCTCCGCCCGAGACCGGTCGCCGCACAGAGGTCCTGCGTGGAGGTGGCCTCGTAACCGTTCGCCCAGAACGCGCGCATCGCCGCGTCCAGCGCCCGGTCCTCGTCGAAGGTGCGCGGTCTCGCCATGGCAGCACCGTAGCTTTTTGGATCGGTCGGTGCAATACCCGGGAGCGGGCCCCGCCCGGCGCGGACGGCTCGGACGGCGCGGACGGCGCGCGCGACAATGGGAGGAGTCGGGCGCGGCCGGCCCGGAGCTCCGGAAGGACGGCGAACCGATGACGGCCTACATCGAGGTGAGCGCGCTGAGCCACGAGGGCCTGGTGCGGGAGCAGAACGAGGACAGCCTGGCCGTCGGGCCGTGGACGCTCTGTGCGACGGTGACCACCAATCCGCAGACCATGCTCTTCCCCGTCGGCCCGCCGTGCGTGGTGGCGGTCGCCGACGGCCTCGGCGGCCACCCCGGCGGCGAGGTGGCCAGCTCCCTGGTCGCGCGGCGGCTGGCGGCGGCCGGCCCGGACCTGGTCAGCGAGGAGACCGTCCGCGAGGCGCTCCAGGACTGCAACCGGGCGGTGTACGCGGCGGCGGCCGACGATCCGGAGCTGGCCGCGATGGGGACGACGGTCGCGGGCCTGGTGCTGCTGCCCGACGAGGCCGTGGTGTTCAACGTCGGCGACAGCCGGGTCTACCGGGTCGAGGGGACGGGGCTGCGCCGGGTCAGCGTGGACGACAGTCCGCCGCTGCAACCCGGTCGGCGCACCACCTCGCTGGTCACCCAGTCGCTCGGTGGCTCGCTCGGCCTCACCTTCGTCGAACCGCACGTGCGCCGCGCCCCGCTGGCGGTCGGCGACCGGTACCTGGTGTGCAGCGACGGGCTGACCGACCCGCTCCCGGAGGACGAGCTCTTCGCCCTGCTCGACCTCCCGCCCGACGATCCCGGACGGGCCGACGGACGGGCCGCGTTCGCACTCTGGAAGGCGGCGATCGAGGCCGGCGGCCCGGACAACATCACGCTGGCGCTGGTACGGATCGGGGCGTGAGCGGGGTGGGACGACCACGGAGG
>NZ_JBHXKE010000217.1:0-15899 GCF_042722765.1 Kitasatospora sp. NPDC058406 | reverse complement strand
GGCCCCCCGGGCGGGGCCCGGGGCCCCCCCCGGGGGGGCGCGGGCGCCCGCGGCCCCGACGGCCCGCCCCGGGATCCGATTCCCGGGGCGGGCCGCTTCGTCGGAGGGGGGCAGTTCGGGAAGCCGTGCCCCGGGTAGGAGGTCAGCGCGTGCTGCCACCCGACCTGAGCGGCTAGAACGTCGGGACGCCGCGCTCCCAGAGTTCCTCGGCGTGTGCGGCGAACCGATCGAACAGGCCGTCGTCGTGTTGGCGTCGGAGATGCATCATGGGTGAGTCGTGGCCGACGACGCGTGCCAGGTGCGGGGTCACCAGTGCGTCGTGGTCAAAGCGGAAGACGCTGAGACCGACATGGTTGGGACCGTCCTCGGGAGCGCTGAACCGTGCCTCCACCCCTGTCACGTCCGCCAGCTTGGCGAGATGCTCCAGGGTGATCCGGATCCGGGTGGACACGGTCAGCGCAACGTCCTCGACGCGCTCCCGCTGGACGGTCGTCTCCGACGAGGGGTCGCCCATGAGGAACCGGATGCGACAGCCCTCAGCAGCCTTGCGGCGAAGTGTCTGCAGGATCGCCGGCTGCTCCAACCACACGAAGTAGTTCGTGTATCCGGCAAGGAAGACGTCCGCCGAGGCCCCCGCGATCAGCTGCCCCCACACGTCCTGGGGGCAGGCTGACCGGTACGGGTAGACGGCGAAAACCTCACGATCGTGGCCGGTCTTGACAGTCGACCGAACCACCGCCGGCCAAATCATCTGTTCATCAACCCCTAGGGCCGCGCACGCGTCCAGTCGGTTCCTCTGATGCGGCACGATCGACGCATCCGATACCCAGCGTTCCACGGTCTTCGACGACGGCCGGCGCGGCCGGGTCCGTGCGACCTTCGCCGATACGGATGTCCCGGTGGCGCGGCACCGACTCCGTGCTCCTGGATCAGGCGGGGTCGGGCAGCGTCGGGACGACGCTGAACCGACGAATGGCGTCATCAGCGGTCGACCGATCCAGCAAAGTGAGTTCCCACGGGCCGGTGTTGACGTCGAACTCCTTCCCGAAGCCGATCCACTTGCCGGTCATGCGCCGCCCCGTGGGGTCCACGAGCAGTTGAATCGCGCCGTGGTAGCGGGCCCCTCGGTAGTAGCCGTCGTCGGCAGTCTGCTCGGTCCAGGTGCCCGTGACCACGTTGCGGTCGACGGTCAGGTCGAGGTGAAGTGGCGAATCGGCGTTCGACGAGGCGCCCGGTAGCGACGACGCCGCAAGCCGGTTGCCCCGTTGGGTGAGCACCACGTGGTGCAGCCCCGAGTACGTGTTCTCACGGCTACTGCTGAAGTACTCGTAGTGACTGAGCCAGACCCCGCTGTAGTCGTCCCCCGTGGGGGCGGGCAACGGCTGAGGAGTTGGGAACGAGCGGTCGGAGGTCATGTCGTGTCCTCCAGTCCCGTCGTCCGTGACTCGCGGGGGTAGCTGAGCTGACGTGAAGCCAAGGCGGTCGGCAGACACGTTGGTCACGGCCTCCAGCGCTCGAAGGTACACGGGTCGAGGCGCGCGAACCTCTCCGGACTCCCAGCGTTGCACAAGCCGCTTGCTGGCGTCGTTGGGTTCGCCCAACTGCTCGCCGACGTCGCGCAGCCTGCGGGCAAGCTCGTCCTGGCTGAGGCGGAGGCCAAGCCGTACGGCACGGAACGACTCGTTGGGTGAGGTCATGCCTCTAAATCTAATCCCCAAAAGTGTTTCTACGACACCTAAATGACGTCTTGTCAAAGCAGCCATAGTGACGCCCTGTCGGCGTCGCAACGGCTGTGCTGGACGCGACACGATCAGCCCTGTCCACCCCGTGACGTTACGGACTGTAAGGGGTATCTCATGGCATCGTCGTCCGCGCGTGTGAAGTCGGCACGGCAAGGGCCGCCGCAGACTGTCACGTGGCATCCCTTGGACGACTACCGGTCGGCGCCGCGAAGCGACTTCACCTCGACCGGCGAAGCCCTCCAGCGGGACGCGATCCTCGCGCACTGCGAGTGCGTCACCTGTGTCAGCCGGCGGTCGGTATGACGGCCCGCAGGCTGGAGCCCGTCGACCCGTGGACCCACCTCCTCCGAATCCCACGGAACGGGCTGGCGAGGGTCATCCAAGCGGGCGCGGAGGCGGAGAGCAGCACGCTGGCATCGTCGTCCGACGTTCCCCGCCCGGTTCGCGGCCGGTGGCGGTTCATGGACTGGGTGCTGCGGATCGACGTGGAACCCGACCGGCCCCCGGTCCTGCACCGCTACCGGTGCGAAGGGGAGTCCGAGGACGGCCGGCCGTGCGCGGCGCAGAGCCCGGTCACGGAGTCGTTCGAGGTCGCACAGCAGTGGCCCGGGAAGCACTTGCGGGACCACCAGGATCACCGGAGCTACGCGCACGTCGTGACGACGCCGTGGGTCATGGTGCCGAAGGACGAGCTGTGATCACGGAGACCGGGCCCGAGGTCGTCAACTGCCTGGTGTGTGCCGCGTGGGCAGCGCTGGAGCAGGTTTCCGAGGAGGCCGAAGACCACTCCCGGGCTGTCGACGCCCGGATCCACGCCGCACGACACCGTGAGGCCGAGCACGGTGGATGACGACGGCATGGAGGACTACCGAGGCCCGTCACCGGGCCCGTTGGCGGTCGCCGTCTCGCTGGCCGGCATCGCGCTCTTCGCCGTGCTGCTTCTGACGGCGTTCAACCCCCGACTCGGATAGGAGACACCGGACCATGGCTCGCGATCCCGACCCGCCCTTGAGCGATCAGCACCGCCAGGCCGCCAAGGCCCACACGAACGACGCGCGGGAGAAGAGCGACAACGGCAAGGCCGCCGGGAAGTCGATCACCCACGCCAACAACGCCAACACCACGGCTGCCCGCCTGGGGCGCAAAGGGCGTTGAGCTCCCGTCCCGGCAGCCGGATCGTGGCAGAGCAGCCACCGGGACGGGTTC
Source organism: Kitasatospora sp. NPDC058406 (assembly GCF_042722765.1). Taxonomy (NCBI): domain Bacteria; kingdom Bacillati; phylum Actinomycetota; class Actinomycetes; order Kitasatosporales; family Streptomycetaceae; genus Kitasatospora; species Kitasatospora sp. NPDC058406. Next base: position 12,951 of record NZ_JBHXKE010000217.1, on the reverse strand, counting down.
CGCACCACAGAACGGCTCCGGCGTCGCCGACGTCGGACACCCCACCGTGTGAGGAGACACCAGTATGACCACACACCCCGGTCCGATCGGTCCCGGACCCACGCCTCCGGAGGCCCCCGCCCGGCTGCTGACGGACCACCCGGACACGGCGCCCGCACCCGAGCCGGAAGCGGTTCCAGCGTAGCCCGGGACCCATCGGACCGGTCCGGCCGTCGAACGTCCCCCACGGGGCGGCCGGACCACCTTCTCCCGACGACCCCGGTGACGAAGGGTGGAGCAGAGCCCCCGGACAGCGGGCGCTGTCCGGGGGCTCCGTGCCGAACCGACGTGAGGATCACGGACGGTCGGCTGATCGAGCCGGAGTGCCGGACGTGTCTCAGACGTCGCCGAGCGGAACCTCCGGATCCGTCAGCCGGTCCACGTCCACCGTCCGCTGTGACCGGATCAGGTTGCGGATCGGATCGACGACGTCCCAGATGTTCACGTTCATGCCCGCCAGCACCCGGCCGTCCTTCAGCCAGAAGGCGATGAACTCCTTCGCCTTCACGTCGCCCCGGAACACCACCTTGTCGTAGCCGCCCGGCTCCACGTAGCCGACGTACTCCATCCCCAGGTCGTACTGGTCCGAGAAGAAGTACGGCACCCGGTCGTAGGCGGCGTCCTCGCCGAGCATCGCCCGCGCCGCCGTCTGCGGCTGGTTGACCGCGTTGGCCCAGTGCTCGACCCGGATGTGCCGGCCGAGCTGGGGGTGGAAGGCGTTGGCGACGTCACCGGCCGCGTAGACGTCCGGGTCCGACGTCCGGAGGTGCTCGTCGGTCTTGACGCCGTTCTCGATCTCCAGCCCGGCCGCCTCGGCGAGTCCGGTGTCCGGGGCGATGCCGATGCCGACCACGACGGCGTCCGCCGCCACCGACGAGCCGTCGGCCAGCCGGACACCCGTCACCTGCCCGTCCTCGCCGGTCAGTTCCGCGACCTTCGCGCCGAACCGCAGGTCCACCCCGTGGTCGCGGTGCAGGTCGGCGAAGACCTGGGCGACCTCGCGGCCCAGCACCCGGAGCAGCGGGAGTTCGGCCGCCTCCAGCACGGTCACCTCGGCGCCCGCCGCCCGGGCCGCCGCCGCCGTCTCCAGGCCGATCCAGCCGGCCCCGATCACCACGATCCGCCCGCCGGACCGGAACGCCGCCCGGATCCGGTCGCTGTCCTCGACCCGGCGCAGGTACAGCACACCGTCCTGGTCGGCGCCGGGCACCGGCAGCCGGCGCGGCACCGAACCGGTGGTCAGCAGCAGCTTGGCGTACTCCACCCGGCTGTGGTCGGCCAGCGTGACGGTGTGCGCCGCCAGGTCGATCGCGGTCACCGCCGTGCCCAGGCGCAGGGTCACGTCGTGCTCCGCGTACCACTGCGGGGGATGGACGTAGATCTTCTCCCGCGCGGACTTGCCGAGCAGGTAGCCCTTGGAGAGCGGCGGCCGCTCGTACGGGCGCTCGTGCTCGTCGCCGATCAGGACGATGCCGCCCCGGTAGCCGGCCTCGCGCAGTGCCTGGGCGGCCTTGGCGCCCCCGAGGGAGGCGCCGACGATGACGTACGGGTGCTCCGTCCCGCCGTCGCCCGTGCCGCCGGTACCGCCGGTGGTGCCCGTGCTGTCCGTGCTGTCCGTGCTCATGGTGAACTCCTCGCTCTCCGGCCGGAATCACGGACAGCCTGCCGTCGCCCGGCGGGGCTGTCGAGACCGCACTCGGGCGCGCCGCGCGGGCTCCCCCGAACGGGTGACGAGGACCGGGCGGCGGCCCCACCGCGTACGGACGGTCCGGAACGGTGGGGACGGAGCGGGGTGGGGGCGGAGTCAGGGCGTCACGGTGACATCGCGTCGCGGACCAGGGCGGTGTCGGTGAACTGCTCGAACCGGACGATCCGGCCGCCCCGCACCGTGAAGTGGTGCGCCACCCGGATCGCCAGCGACCGGCGGGTCACCCGGTGGACGGCCGTGTAGCGGGCCAGCACGACCACGTTCTCGCCGTCCACCACGTAGCGGTCGTCGTGCGCGGTCCAGCCCTCCCAGTCGGCGGCCAGCCGCTCCATCACCCCGCTGGTGACGCCCTTGGGCGTCCGGTACGTGCCGGCCAGGGGGAAGCCCGCCATCTCGGTCCACTCGACGTCTTCGGCGAGGGTGGCCCGCAGCGCGGCGAGATCGCCGCGCGCCGAGGCCAGGTACTGGCGGCGGACCACGTCGGCCGGCGCGTCGGACTCGGCGAACGCGGCGGTGGACCTCGGGATCTCGATCATCGCGTCTCAGCCCCAGGTCATCTCGCCCTTGGCGACCTTGGTCCCGAGGTCGACCGCCAAGGTCATGCCCAGCTCCGGGAACCTCCGCTCCAGCGCCTCCTTGGCGGACGCCGCGTCCGGCGCCCGGCCGACCTCCGTCTCGAAGGCCCGCAGGTAGTCGCGGGTGTGGTCGATCGGACCGGTGTCGGTGGGCGAGCCCGCCGTCCGGTGGCCGGCCGCCACGAACTCCGGTTCGAGCACCGCCATGTCGTCGAGCAGGCCGATCCAGGCCGCGCGCTGCTCCGGGGTCGGGGTGTCCGCCGTCCACACGTGCAGGCCCTGGAAGAGCAGGACCCCGCCCAGGACGGCGCGGTGGTGGTGCTGCCACAGGTAGTGCCGGTCGGGCAGGTGGAAGTCGGCGCCGCGCAGTTCGAACCGGTGTCCCTCGAAGACCAGCTCGTCGTTGTGCAGCACCTCGGGGCGGACCAGCCGGGTGGGCAGCTCGGGGCCCAGGTGCTCCCAGGCCGCGAGCTTGGTGTCGAAGGTCTCGTCGATGTGCTCGACGGTCAGGGCGGAGGCCAGGAACCGGGCCTCCGGGAAGACGTCCTGCACCTCCTGGGCGCCGAAGTAGAAGTCCGGGTCCCCGTGGCTGACGAACACCGTGGTGAGGCGCTTGCCGGTGGCCCTCACCCGCTCGGCCAGCCGGCGCCCGTCGGACCGGGTGAACCCCGCGTCCACCAGCAGGGCGTCACTCGGGCCGGTCACCAGCACGGAGGTCTTGTTCAGGGAGCTGTCGGGGCTGTCGATGATCTCGAAGTCGAGGGCGCTCATGCGGGGTGTCCTTCCTCGCGGCCGGGCGCGTCGTCCCGCGCGGAGTGCGTCCACGCGTCGCCGCCCAGCATCGGCGACCGCGCGCCCGCCCGCACCCCGGGGCGGGCCGGCGGGTGGACGGCCCGGCGGCTGAGGGGCGGGAGGCCGAACGGTCGAACGGCCGGGCGGTCGGGGGTCACCCGGTCGGGGCGAGGCGGGTGACGGCCGCGGCGGCGAGCAGGGTGGTGGCGGCGAGGACCCCCCAGAGGACGCCCGGGCCGACGGCCAGCAGGGCCGTCAGGGCCGCCGGAGCCAGCGCGCGGCCGACGCCCATCGACAGCTCCCAGCGGGCCAGCGCCCGGCCGAGCTGCTGCGGCGGTGCGGTGGCGGCGACCAGGGCCGTCCCGGAGCCGGAGTAGAGGATCTCGCCGAGGGTGAAGAGCACCGAGACGGCCGCCACGGTCGCGGCGCCTGCCGTGCCGCCGAGCGTTCCGGCCGCCCAGAACCCCAGGTACGAGAGCGCGAGGGCGGCGCCGCCGGCCGCCAGCACCGCGCGTCGGGACCGGTCGGCGAGGCGGAGCACCAGAGCCAGCTGGAGCGTGATCACCAGCACCGTGTTGCCCACGAACACCCCGGACGACCAGGCGGGGGAGGCGTGCAGGTGCAGTACCAGCAGGGCGGGCAGCGCCACCTCCAGCACGTCGAAGGAGAACGAGTAGGGAAGGTTGGCGAGGCTGAGCAGGGTGATCCGCCGCAGCTCGGGGCCCGTCGCGGCCGGGCCGGAGGGAGCGCCGCCGGCCTTCCCGGTGGCCACGGTGCCGCCGGTGCCCGGGGCGTCGGCCGCGCCGGGCGGCCGGCTCGTGTCGACCCGCAGGGAGTGGACCAGGACCGCCGCGACCAGGCAGGCGGCGGCGGTCACTCCGGCGAGCAGCCGGATCGTGCCCGAGCCGCCGGCCACCGCCAGGGTGGCGAGCAGCGCGCCCGCGCCCAGACCGGCGTTGCGCAGCGTCCGGCCGGCCGCCAGCGCGGCGTCCCGGGTGCGGCCCTCGGTGAGCGTCGAGACCACGGCGGCGTGGGTGGTCGGCCAGGACTGGCTGCCGACGCCGAGCAGCACGGCGGCCGCGGTGAAGCCGGCCACCCCGTCGGACAGCAGCAGCGTCAGCGCGCCGGCCGCCCGGACCAGCAGGGTGGCCGCCGCCGGGAGGCTGCGGGCGCCCCGGTCGATCCAGCGGCCGGTGAGCGGGAGGACCAGCAGGCCGACGACCATGCCGGCCGACATGGCCAGGCCGGCCGTCCCGGCGTCCAGGGCCAGCACGCCGATGCCGTAGAGCAGGAGGAACGGCCGGAGCAGGCCGGTGCCGAGGGCGTCGACGACGAGGGCGGCGGCGTAGCGGCGACCGCCGGCGGCGGTGAGCAGGGAGATCAGGGCGGCCGGGCCCGCGGGGCCTTTCGGGCCCGGCCGACCGGCCGGAGGCTCTGCCGGAGCCGGATCCGGAACGGTGCGGGGGTCGGGGACGACGGTCGGGACGGGTGGCGCGGGCTGCTGCCGGGCCGGGCTCTGGAACGGGGTCATGGCCGGTACCGTCCGCCCGGACCCCGCGCGCGGGCACGTCGATTGACGAGTACCGTCAATCGACGCGGGTCCGCCGGCGGGCGGGTGGCAGGATCAGGGCGTGAGCCTGACCATCGACATCACCTCCCTGCCCGACGAGCGCCTGATCTTCACCCCCTCGCCGCTGGCCGAGATGAGCGCGATGCTGCACGTCCTCGGCGAGCCGGCGCACCATCCCGAGCGGCACGGGTGGGCGGCGAGCACCACGGCGTCCGTCCCGCCCGCACTCGCCGAGCGGCTCGCCGAGGCGGACTTCCTCTGGCGCTCCTCGCGCGCCGACTTCCTCGTCCCCGGAATCCCCGGCGCCACCCTCGCCGACGAACTGGACGCCGTCGACCGGATCGACGACGAGCAGTACGTCCGGGCCGCGCTGGTGCTGACCTGCGGGGCCTCCCGCCTCGCCCACCGGATCACCTCGCCGCTCACCGATCCGGTGGCGCAGGAGCGGGCCCGCGAACTCGCGCTGGCGCGCGGCCCCCGGCAGGCCGACTTCGCGGACCGGCTGCTCACCGACCCGACGGCGGTCCGCGCCCTGGTCCGGCGGATGCTGGAGGACTGCGCGGAGGCGTTCTTCGCCGACGCCTGGCGGCGGGTGCTGCCCGACCTCGCGGCCGACGCCCGGCGGAAGACCGACCTGCTGGTGCGGCGCGGCGCCGCCGAGGCGCTGGCGGCGGTCTCCTCCTCGGTGGCGCTGGAGGACGCCGGCGGGGGACGGCGCCGGATCGTCGTCGACAAGTTGCAGGACAACGCCACCAACGGGGCCGGCGCCGGCGGCGTCACCTTCATCCCGACGGCGTTCGGCCGGCCGCACCTGGTGGTGGTGCACACGGCCGGGTGGCGGCCGGTGGTGCAGTACCCCCTGGCCGAGGACGGCGTGCCCGAGCCCGTCTCGCTGGCCGTCGTCCAGCAGCGGCTGGAGGCGCTCGCCCACCCCGTCCGGCTGCGGCTGGCCCGGACCATCGCGCGCGGGCCGCACACCACCGGCGAGCTGGCGGCGGCCTGGCAGCTCAGCGCGCCCGAGGTGTCCCGGCACCTGGCGGTGCTCCGCAAGGCCGGGCTGCTGGTCACCCACCGGCGCGGGCGGTACATGCTCTACCGGCTCGACCTGGCGGGCAGTGCCCGGCTCGGGACCGACCTGCTGGAGGCGGTGCTGCGCTGACGGCGGGCCGTGGTGACGGCACGGCGTCATGACGGCGCCGCGTTGACGGCGCCGCGTTGACGGTGCGGCGTGCGGAACACCGGGGCCGGCGGGCCGCGTGAGGGGTCGGCCGCCGGACGGGGACGGCGATCGGGAACAGCGGCGTGACCTGCCACGTTCTTGCGGACATGACCAGTGACGCCGTGTCGGCGACCCCCCTGACTCCCGAGTCCTCCGCATCCGCCGGGGCCGCCGGGCCCGAGATCCTCCGCTACGCCGCGTTCGCCACCGACTCGGGCGGCGGCAACCCGGCGGGCGTGGTGCTGGACGCCTCCGGGCTCTCCGCCGAGCGGATGCTCGCCCTCGCCGCCGAGGTCGGCTACTCGGAGACGGCCTTCCTGGTCCCCGCCGGGGCGGGCGGGGCCGAGGTCGAGGCCGGGGCCGAGGGGCGTTACACCGTGCGGTACTTCAGCCCGCTGACGGAGGTGCCCTTCTGCGGCCACGCCACCGTCGCCTCCGCCGTCGCCCTCGCCGAGCAGGTCGGTCCCGGACGGTACGTCTTCGTCACCGCGGCGGGCGAGGTCCCGGTCGAGGTCGACAAGGGCGCGGACGGCACGCTGCGCGCCACCCTCACCAGCGTCGAGCCGTACGTCGAGGAGGTGGGCGGGGCGGACGTCGCCGAGGCGCTCGCGCTGCTCGGCTGGGCGCCCGGGGACCTGGACGCCGCGCTGCCGCCCCGGATCGCCTACGCGGGCGCCCGGCACCTGGTGCTGGCCGCCGCCACCCGCGACCGGCTGGCCCGCCTGGCCTACGACTTCGACGGCCTGGCCGCCTTCATGACCGCGCGTGACCTGGTCACCGTCCAACTGGTCTGGCGCGCCGGCCCCGAGGTCTTCCACGTCCGGGACCCGTTCCCGGTCGGCGGTGTGGTCGAGGACCCGGCGACGGGCGCGGCGGCCGCGGCCTTCGGCGCCTACCTGCGCGAACTCGGCGCCGTCGCGGACCCGGTGGTCCTCACCCTGCACCAGGGCGAGGACCTGGGCCGCCCGGGCGTGCTGCGGGTGGAGCTGCGCGAGGAGGACACCCGCGTGCGGGTGTCCGGCGCGGCGGTGGCGATCCGGTAGGCGGTGCGGCGGCCGGCCCGGCCGGTGGCGGTCCCCGTTCGCCCCCGCGGGGGACGAACGGGGAACGAGTAGGGACGAACAAGGACAAGTGGGGTGCGAGCGCGCGGTGGGGTGTTACACCGTGGGCGGGCACACCAGCGTGCTGGTGACGGCGGGGGTGGGGACCTCCGCGCCGTCGTGGGACAGCGTGCCCAGTGCGTACTCGTAGTGGAAGTAGTGCGGGGCGAAGTCGACGACCGGGTGGACGGTGCAGTCGGAGGTCGCGGGGTAGCGGAAGGACAGCGTGATGGTCCGGCTGGTCCCCGGATCGATCGGCACCTGGGGCGAGGTCAGGTTGAGGATCACCCGGCTGCTCTGGTAGTCGCACAGGCTCACGTCGCCGGTACATCCGACGAACTCCGCGCGCGCACCGGTTGCGGGCTGCGGGCCGACCTCGACCATCGGCAGCCACAGGTAGAGGAACTGCACGGCAGTGGTCTGCGGATTGGTGAACGTCACGGTCAGGTTGGCGACCTGGCCGGGTGTCACCGTGGCGTGGTCCACACTCAGGGCGAAGTGCGGCGCCAGGACGGCGGGCGCGGCGGTGGCCTGCCCACCGAAGCCCATCAGGCTGAGGAACAGGACGAGTGCGGCGACGAGCCCCGTGCGCTTCGTCGCCGAAGTGGTTGTCTGCATGGCTGGGTAGCGTAGGCAGCCGCGCCCGCCGCGTCTGCCCCGCACCCGGAGAACCGGCCATGATCCGCACCGGCCCCGGACGGGGCGGTAAATCGCTCGCGCGGATGGGATGAGCTGGGGGAACATGCCCGGATGCGAGCGAACGGTCGGACGGTCAGCGTCCACCTCACCCACGGGGACGACTACCTGGGCCCGGTGGGCCCCTTCGAGCTGGCGGAGGCGTGGTGGTCGTCGGCCGGGCCGGTGGCCGAACGCGTCGCGGCGGAGGTCGGGGTGCCCGTGGTGGTGGTCCGGCTCACCGGGGTGACGGGCGGTGAGGGGGGCGGCGGCGGACACACCGTCTACCACGTGGAGACGTGGGAGCGCCCGGCCGCGGCGGCGCCGCGGCCTGCGGAGCCCGACGTCGCCGCACTCCTCGGACCCGCCGAGCGGCGGGCGGGCTGGGCCACGCCGTCCGGGCTGCGCGAGGCGCTCGCCTGGGCGGAACGGGAGCTGGCCGCGGCCGGCCGCCCGGCCACCGGTCGGGCCGAGCAGGTCCGGACGTGGAACCTGTCGGGGCTGTTCCGCTTCCCGACCGCCGCCGGACCGGCCTGGCTGAAGGTGATCAACCCGGCGTTCAACGCCCGCGAGGCGGACGTGATCGCGCTGTTCGGGGCCGTGGACCCGGCGCTGGTGCCGTCGGTGATCGCCGCCGACCCCGGCGCCGGCCGGCTGCTCCTGGACGAGGTCGCCGGAGAGGACTGCTGGGGCCCCTCGGAGGCGGAGGTGGCCGGCGCCGTGTCGCGGCTGGTCACCGCCCAGGCGGTGCTCGCGGCCGACGGCCGGGCCGCCGCGGCCGGTCTGCGCGACCGGACCCCGCGCGCGCTCGCCGCCGGGGTCGACGGCCTGTTGGACCGGTTGGAGGCCGAGTCGGACCTGACGGCCGACGAGCTCGCCGCCGCCCGGGTGCTCGCCGCCCGGCTGCCCGCCCTGGTCGAGGAGCTGGCCGCCTGCGGGCTGCCGGAGACCCTCGTCCACGGTGACTTCCACCCCGGCAACTGGCGCTCCGACGGCGGGGATCCGGTGGTCATCGACTACGCGGACTCCTGCCTCGGCCACCCGGCCATGGACGGGATGCGGCCGCGCGCGTTCGTGAGCGAGGAGGGGTGGGCGCAGGTGGCCCGGGAGTGGGCGGGCGCGTGGCGGGCACAGCTACCCGGCTGCGAGCCGGAGCGGGCCCTGGACCTGGTCGGCCCGCTCTACCACCTCGCGTACGCGCTCCGGTACCAGGAGTTCTTGGACCACATCGAGGTGAGCGAGCGTCCGTACCACGAGGGCGACCCGGCCTCGGAGGTCCGGCAGGCACTGCGGGCGGCGGGCTGACGCCCGACGGGTGCGGTGTCCGCCGTGCGGCCGTCGGCGCTCCGGGCCGGGGGCTCCGACGGCCGTGGGCGTTCAGGCCGGCCCGGGATCAGTCGGTCGGGCTGATCGGGCGGCCGTCGTGCGCGGCGTACAGGGCGAGTGCCTCCACCGGACAGAAGTCGACCGCGTCGGTCAGCTCCGGTGTCAGGTGTTCTCCGGCGAGACCTTCGGGGAGGTGGCCGGAGAACTCCCCGGAGAACTCCGCGGCGAGGTCGTCGTCGGCGTCCGCGAACGGGCCGTTCAACGGCCGGGCGAGCCCGTCGGCGCCGAGGGTCAGGGAGCCGGGTGCGGTGTTCGCGCACATGGCCGAGCCGATGCACCGGTCCCGGTTCACCCGGACGACCACCACCGGCTCGGCCGCGTGCGTGGCGACCGGGGCGGCAGTGGCAGTGGTGGCAGAGGTGGTAGTGGCGGGGCCGTGAGCCGGTCCCGGCCCCGAGCCCGTCCGAAGGCCCGGCTCGGTGCCCGGCTCGGTGGCCGGACGGCCGGCGGCCGTCACCAGGCGACCTGGAGGCTCTGCGGGCTGCGGGTCAGCAGACCGCGCCGCCAGTCGATGGCGTCCGCCGGTTCGGCGAGCCGCAGCGAGGGGAGCCGGCGGGCCAGCCGGTGCAGCGCGAGCTCCAGCTCCATCCGGGCCAGCCAGGCGCCCAGGCAGTGGTGCGGACCGGCGCCGAAGGTGAGCATCGGCCCGGCGAGCGGGGAGAACAGCTCGGTGAGCAGGTCCCCGGTAAACACCGACGGGTCGGTGTTGGCGGCGTCGGTGCTGGCGGCGACCACGCTGCCGGCGGGGATCAGCACGCCGCCGATCTCCACGTCCTCGACGGCCCGCCGCAGCAGGCCGGGCAGGACGTCGGCGTCCCCGAGCGGGACGGCGCGCAGCAGTTGCTCGGTCGCGGCGGCGGCGCTCCGCTCGTCCGAGGCGAGCTGCCCCCAGGCGTCCCGGCCGTCGCCGAGCAGGTAGACGACGGCGTTGCCGAGCGAGGTCATGGTGGTCTCGTGCCCGGCCACCACGAGGCCGATCACCAGCGAGACCAGTTGCTGCTCGGTGATCCCCGGGGTCTCGGCGGCGGCCGCGAGCAGGCCGCTCACCAGGTCGTCGCCGGGGGCGGCGCGGCGTTCGGCGATGAGGTCGGCGCCGAAGGCGGCGAACTCGTCCATGGCGGTCCGGATCGCCTCCGCCGAGTAGGCGGAGGTGGAGAGGGCGTGGTCGCTCCAGTGCGCGAGGCGCTTGCCGTCGAGGCCGTCCAGGCCCATCAGGCGGCTGATGACGGCGACCGGCAGCGGGCGGGTGTAGCCGGCGACGACGTCGGCGGGGGAGCCCTGGTCGATCAGCTCGTTGAGCAGGCTCTCGATCACCGAGGCCACCCACGGGCGCCAGCGGGCCGTCGCCCGAGGGGTGAAGGCGCGCTGGACGGTGCGGCGCAGCCGCTGGTGTTCGGCGCCGTCTATGTTGAGCATGCTGGACGGGTCGTCGAGCAGGTTCGGGGTGCGGGAGACCGGCGGGGCGCCGGGCGCGTAGAGCGTGGACCGGCCCAGGCGCTGGTCGGTGAGCACCTTGCGGACGTCGGCGTGTCGGCTGACCAGCCAGACCGGGGTGCCGGTGGGCAGCGCGGCCAGCCGGGGCGGGCCGGGTGCGAGCAGGCGCAGGCAGTGCAGGGGCGGCAGCACGGCGGACGCGGTTCCGGGGTTCGGGTCGGTGCCGGTTCCGGCACCGGTGGCACTGTTCTCGGCGGACATCCGTACTCCAGACTCCAGGGCGGTGGCCGCGGGGCGGCGGCCGTGCGGGGGGTGGATCCGGGCGGTGCGCGGGGACGGCAGGGCGGTTGGCGATGTGCCGGTCGGCCAGGTTCGGTTCGACCGTACGTGGGCGACGGGCCACAGTCAGCTACGATTCCAGCCAACGCCGGGGCGCCGAGAGCACGTTGACGGGCGCTCGGCAGCGCTCGCGCGCCCCTGCGGGCGGCCGGTTCCGCCCGCCGCACGGACCGGTTCCGCCGTCCTCCCGGCCCCCGCGCCGAACCCGGCCCCGGGTGCCTCCGATCCCGTGGTGAGCCGGATCACCGGAGCCGTTCCACGGAAGGCCGCCGGGCCGGACGCTAGGCTTCGTGGGCGAGTCGTCGGACTCGCGTCGACGCAGGTCAAGCCGGTTGCAGAGTCGCGCCGGCCGACGGAGGTGGAATCGGATGGCCCAGCAGGTCAAGGCAGTCATCGCGCGTGCCAAGGGCGCGCCCGTAGAGGTGACGACGATCGTCGTCCCCGATCCCGGGCCGGGTGAGGCGGTGGTGCGGATCCAGGCCTGCGGTGTCTGCCACACGGACCTGCACTACCGCGAGGGCGGCATCAACGACGAGTTCCCGTTCCTGCTGGGCCACGAGGCCGCAGGCATCGTCGAGTCGGTCGGCGAGGGCGTCTCCGAGGTCGCTCCCGGTGACTTCGTGATCCTCAACTGGCGCGCCGTCTGCGGCCAGTGCCGCGCCTGTCGGCGCGGGCGGTCCCAGTACTGTTTCAACACCCACAACGCCAAGCAGCGGATGACCCTGCTGGACGGCACCGAGCTGTCCCCGGCCCTGGGCATCGGTGCGTTCGCGGAGAAGACGCTGGTCGCCGCCGGCCAGTGCACCAAGGTGGACCCGGCCGCCGAGCCGGCCGTCGCCGGCCTGCTCGGCTGCGGCGTGATGGCGGGCATCGGCGCCGCCATCAACACCGGCAACGTCGGCCGGGGCGACACGGTCGCCGTGATCGGCTGCGGCGGCGTGGGAAGCGCGGCCGTGCTCGGCTCGCGGCTCGCCGGCGCGGCGAAGATCATCGCGGTGGACATCGACGACCGCAAGCTCGCCACCGCCGAGAAGCTCGGCGCCACCCACACCGTCAACTCGAAGGACACCGACCCGGTCGAGGCGATCCGTGAGCTGACCGGAGGCCACGGCGCCGACGTGGTCGTCGAGGCCGTCGGCCGGCCGGAGACCTACCGGCAGGCCTTCTACGCCCGCGACCTGGCGGGCACGGTCGTCCTGGTCGGCGTGCCGACGCCCGAGATGCAGCTGGAGCTGCCGCTGCTGGACGTGTTCGGGCGCGGCGGCGCGCTGAAGTCCTCCTGGTACGGGGACTGCCTGCCCTCGCGGGACTTCCCGATGCTGATCGACCTCTACCTCCAGGGCCGCCTCGACCTGGGCGCGTTCGTCACCGAGACCATCGAACTCGACGCGGTGGAGCAGGCGTTCGAGCGCATGCACCACGGCGACGTGCTCCGTTCGGTGGTGGTCCTGTGAGCGGCGCGGCCCGGATCGACCGGCTGGTCACCGCCGGCACCTTCGAACTCGACGGCGGCAGCTGGGAGGTGGAGAACAACGTCTGGATCGTCGGCGACGACGCCGAGGCCGTGGTGATCGACGCGGCCCACGACGCCGAGGCGATCGAGGCGGCGCTCGGCGGGCGACGGCTGGTCGCCATCGTCTCCACCCACGCGCACAACGACCACATCGACGCCGCTCCCGCGCTCGCCGAGCGCACCGGCGCGCCGGTCCTGCTGCACCCGGACGACCTCCCACTGTGGAAGCTGACCCACCCCGACCGCCTCCCGGACGGCGAGCTCGCCGACGGCGGGCGCATCGAGGTGGCCGGCACCACGCTGACCGTCCTCCACACGCCCGGCCACGCCCCGGGGGCGGTCTGCCTCTACGCCCCCGACCTGGGCACGGTGTTCACCGGCGACACCCTCTTCCACGGCGGGCCCGGTGCCACCGGCCGCTCGTTCTCGCACTTCCCGACCATCATCGACTCGATCCGGGACCGGCTGCTGACGCTGCCCGGGGAGACCGTCGTCCGGACCGGCCACGGCGACCCGACGACCATCGGCGCCGAGGCACCCGCCCTCGCGGAGTGGATCGCCCGCGGGCACTGATCCGGGGGAGCCGCCGCAGGGGTGACCG
>NZ_JBHXKE010000216.1:0-16027 GCF_042722765.1 Kitasatospora sp. NPDC058406 | reverse complement strand
CCTACCCGTGCTCACCTTCGTGGTCCGCGGTGTTTCGTTTTGGCCCCCCCGCCCTACACCCCCGCCGCCCCCCGCGGGGCCCCCCCCCCCGGGGGCCGCGAGGGGCGTCGGCCCGTCCTGGCGCTCACGCGTGCCGGCGGACGACCGGCGACTGTCGGAGGTCCGCAGTACGCTCCTGCCATGTCAGCCACCATCGATCTGACCCTGGATTGCGCGAACGCACAACTCCTCGCCGACTTCTGGAAGACGGCGCTGGGCTACGTCGACGAGCCGCCACCCGCTCCCTTCGCGACCCGCGAGGAGTGGCTCGCGCAGTTCGACCTGCCGGAGGACGAATCCGTCGACGACGGGGCGTGGCTCTGCGATCCCGACGGCGTCGGCCCCCGCCTCACGATCCTCAAGGTCCCCGAGCCGAAGACGGCGAAGAACCGGCTCCACATCGACGTCCGGGTGCCGGGACACGGCAGCCCCGAGGAGCGGTGGACCCGGATCAGGGCGGAGTCCGATCGGCTGGTGACGGCGGGTGGGTCCGTCCTGGCGGAGTTCGACGGGCATCACGTGGTGATGGCCGACCCCGAGGGCAACGAGTTCTGCGTCGCCGCGGCCTCGGCCTGAAGCCGCCCCGGACGCGGGCACCCTGTGCCCGCTCCGGGCCGGGCCGGGCCGGTCCGGGTGGGGCTGATGCGGTGGGCCGTGATCAGTACGGGAGTCCGATCAGGCCCCAGCCCCGCTCCCCGGCCCCCGTGACCACCTCGCCCCACTCGCGCAGGAGCGCGACGGCCTCGTCGAAGCGGCCGGACCGGGTCGCCCGGCCATCGGCTTCGTTCTCGGCCTGGGCCTGGGCCTGGGCCTGGGCGTCGAACGGTTCGCGGAGCTCCTCCAGCCGCGGCTCGGCCGTCCGCCAGTCACGGACGAGCGCCGGCACCTCGCCCGGCGCACGGAGCAGGAGGACACGAGGACACCACGGTCCGGGATCGTCGGGAAAGCCGCCCGCCGACGGGTACCCGTCGTCCTCGCCCGCTGCGGAGCCGTAGTCCGGACCGTCCCACACCAGGCCTCCCAGGAAGCGGTCGAGAGCCTCCCGCAGGTCGGGCACGACCGACGCCCTGACACCCTCCCAGGCGTTGGCGAGGTGGAAGTGCCAGCTGTAGGAACCGGTGGTCCCGAAGAACCGGTACTCGGCGCACCACGGCGACTGTCGCTGCCACACCCACCCGCCCTGCACCGCGGAGTCGGCGTCCTCGCACGACTCGCAGCAGAAGTACGGGTGCACGGCGTCGGTCAGCACGACCAGGCGCTCCCCCGCCGGTATCCGGGCCAGCCGCTCCCAGTCGGCCATGACCACGGTGATGTCCAGTCCCATCCGTGCAGGCTAGCAACCGGTCGTGGCCACGGTGCCGGGCCCGCCCTCAGCCGCCGGCCGTACGGGCGTGCTCCCACGCCCAGGCGGCGATCCCCACCCGGTTGCGGGCCCCGATCTTGCGCTGGATCGAGGCGAGGTGGTTCTTGACCGTGCCGGACGTGATGAACAGCGCCGCACCGATCTCCGCGTTGGTGGCCCCGTCCGCCACGAGCACGGCGATCTCGCTCTCGCGGGCGGTCAGCGCCTCCGCACCCTTCGGCGGCGCCGTCCCCGCACCGCCCGCCCGGGGGCGCTGCGCCGGAAGGAGCTCCGGCTGCGCGAGCTGCTTCAGCAGCCGGACGGTGATCTGCGGGCTGATCAACGTGTCCCCGGCGACCGCCGCCCGGACCGCCTCCGCCAGCAGGGCCGGGCCCGACCGCTTCAGCAGGAAGCCCGTCGCCCCGGCCCGCAGCGCGGCGTGCACGTACTCGTCCAGGTCGAAGGTGGTCACCACGACCACCCGGAACTCCCCGCCCAGCTGCCTGGTCAGCTCCAGGCCGTCCAGCCGGGGCATCCGGATGTCCGCGAGCACCACGTCCGGGCACAGCCGCCGGGCCAGTTCGAGGGCCTCCACACCGTCGGCCGCGCCGCCGACCACCTCGATGTCCGGCTGTGCTCCGAGGATGATCGCGTACGCGCTGCGGATCGCCTCGTCGTCGTCGGCGAGCAGAACCCTGATGGTCATCGGCCCTCCCAGGGCATGCGTGCGGTGACCAGCCAACCGCCGTCACCCCGACCGGCGGTGAGCGTTCCGCCCAGCGCCTCCACCCTGGCCGCCAGTCCGGCCAGCCCGCTGCCGCCGCCCCGGCGCGGGCCCGGATTGGCCGCGCCGCCGGTGCCGTCGTCGGCCACCGTGACCTCCAGACCGCCCCCGACCCGGAGGACCCGCACCACGACCGCACGCGCCGCGGGCGCGTGGCGCCGGACGTTCGTCAGCGCCTCGACGACGACCCGGTACGCCGTCGCCGCCACCTCGCGCGGTACCCCGGTGTCCTTCTCCGGGGCCTCCAGCTGCACGGAGGTACGGCCGGAGGACGCGAACCGGTCGACCAGGGAGGCGAGTTCCTCCAGGCCGGGCTGCGGTGCGCGCTCGGCTCCCGGCCGATCCTGCGGTGTCCGCAACAGGTCGACCGTCCGGTCCAGGGCACCGAGCGCCTGTTGCCCGGCCTTCTCGATCCGCTCGAAGAGCGCCGCCGCGCCGACCGGGTCGGCGGCCGCCAGGACCGTGCCGGCCTGGGCCAGCGCGACCATGCCGCTGACGTCGTGCGCCACGAAGTCGTGCAGGTCGTGGGCGAGTTCGATCCGCTGGGCCCGGCGGGCGGTCTCCACCGAACGGCGCCGAGTGTCGTCCAGGCCGCGCAGGTACAGCCCGGCGAGCGCCGCCGGGACGACGAGGACCGCGCCGAACCCGGTGAGGGTCAGCGGGTCGGCCGCCGCGTCGGCCCCCTCGAACCGGGACGGCCAGAGTGCCACCGCCAGGCCGACGGCCGCGACCGACACCGATCCGGGCCGGCGCCGGGAGTGGCGCAGCGCGAGGACCACCAGCAGGAGCAGCGCGGCCAGTTCGGCCAGCGCCGCCAGGGCGGGTATCCGGTCCGCCTCCTCCCACCGACCGAGGAGCGCGGTCGCGGCGGTGACCGCCAGCGACACCGCGGCAGCCACCGCCGCGGTCGCCGCCGCAGTCACCGCACTCGCCGCACCCGCCGGAGTCGCCGCAGTCGCCGGCCCGTGCCGTCGTCGCACCGTCAGAGCGAGCACCGCCACGCCCGGTACGGCGAGAGCCGCCAGCGTTCGTCCGATCATTCTTCCGCCCCCATGCCCCCACCTTACGGATCTTCGGGCCCGGCCACCCCTGCCGATCGGCACATACGGGCCCGGGCCGGACCTCCCGGAACAGCCCGATCGGCATCTGCCGCCCCACCCCGCCCGACCAGCAGTCTTGAGGCATCGCAGCGGCCGACCGGGCCGCCGGGAAGAGGAGCCAGTCCCATGATCGACACCACGCAGTCCTTCCGGTCCGCCGGGTCCGCCGAGTCCGCCCGGACTCCGGCCCGGCAGGCCCGGCCGTCCGGCCACGGCGCCGTCCGATCCTCGTTCCACCCGGCCGGCGTCCCGGCCGAAGCCCCCGCCGTCGCCCCCGCCCCACGCTGGGCCGAACTCGCCGCCAAGGCGGCCGTCTGGACCACCGTGCCGTCCGGGCTCTGGCGGATCGCCTTCGCCTTCGGCGCGACGATGGGCTTCTCCGGTGAGGCGCTCGCCTTCCTCCACCAGAACGTCCCCGGCTGGGGCACCGTCTACATGCTGACCCTGAGTGCGCTCGCCGAGGTCCTGGCCTTCCTCACCCTCGGCCTGGTCCGCCCCTGGGGGCGGGTGGTCCCCCGCTGGATGCCCCTGATCGGCGGGCGCGCGGTCCGCCCCCTCGCCGCGGTCGTCCCGGCCGCCCTGGGCACACTGGTCCTGACGGCCGCGGGCGTCCTCGGTGTCCTCTGCTGGAACAGCCCCGACAACATGGGCAGCCCCGACGCCCCGCAGGGCCTCGCCGCTCTGGTGATGACCCTCTGCTACCTCCCCCTGGTGGCCTGGGGCCCGCTCCTCGCCGCCGTCACCGTCGACTACGCCCGCCGCACCCGGGGGCGCCGGTGACGCTGCACGGCGAACCGGAGCCGTCGGAGCGCGGGGCCGTCCGAGCGCGGGGTCTTCAGCGCGCGGGGTATTCAGCGCGCGGGGCCGTCGACCGGCGGGAGGTCCGCCAGCCAGCCGTGTCCCGGATGCACCCGGGTGAGGAGCGCGGCCAGGGTCTGCCGCTGGGCCCCGTCCATCAGGGGGAGCGCGCCGGCGAAGTCGTGCCGGTCCTTGGGGCGGGCGGCCTTGGCCTTGAACAGCAGCGCCAGTTCCGGCGCGAGGTACGGGATGCCGTCCACCGTCCGGCGGACGACGGCGGTGTACGGCAGGCGGATCGAGGGGTCGCGCCGGCAGATCCAGGTCGGTCCGTCGTGCGGCTCGCGGAAGACGTCCACCAGGAAGTCCCCGGTCGCGGGGTCGCGCAGCCAGGTCTGGTGGGACAGTCCCGCCACCTCCGGCGTGAGCTCCCAGAGACGGCCGGACGCGACGACGTCGAAGGCGAACGCGTCGAACCGGGCCCGGATCTCGGGGAACCGCGCGGCCGGGACCGCGATCTCCAGGTCGTCGTGGCGCCGGGTCCGCTCGCCCCTGAACAGGTCGACGGCCCATCCCCCGGCGACGCACCAGGGGGCCGAGACGCCTGCGAGCCGGGCCGCGACCTCGGTGGGCGTCCAGGCGTTCGCCCATCTGGCCCCGGCCTCGGCCTCGGTGATCCCGACGCCACCGGGAGGGAGTCCATCGGTCATCCGACCAGCCTACCGAGAGGTCGGTCGCGGAACGGGTTCCCCGCAGGACGCCGTCCGGTGAGCGAGCACGGCGAGCGGCGCGCCCGCCTGCGGCACCGCTCCCCCTCGACGCGGCACGGTGCGGCGTTTCGGTGGTCTGCGCGGCGGCGGCGTGTCCGGACGCGACCCCGGTGGAATGCCTGGCCTCATGGATCCCACCGAAACCGTGCCGACCGCGAGCACGATCACGCTGACCGTCAACGGCCACCCGCACACGCTCTCGGTGGACCACCGGAGCACCCTGCTGGACACGCTGCGGGACCGGCTCGGTCTGACCGGCGCGAAGAAGGGGTGCGACCACGGCCAGTGCGGGGCCTGCACGGTGCTGCTGGACGGGCGCCGGTTCAACAGCTGTCTGCTGCTCGCCGTCGCCCAGGACGGCGCAGCCGTCCGGACCGTGGAGGGGCTCGCCGGGCCGGACGGGCCGCACCCGCTGCAACGCGCGTTCGTCGAGGAGGACGCGTTCCAGTGCGGCTTCTGCACACCGGGCCAGCTCTGCTCGGCCGCGGGCCTGCTCGACGAGACGGCCGCCGCGGCGGACCCGCTCGACGAAGCGGCCGTCCGCGAGCTGCTCAGCGGCAACCTCTGCCGTTGCGGCGCCTACCCCGGCATCGTGCGGGCCGTCTGCCGGGTGCGGGACGCCGCCGCGGGCGCGGCCGGCGGGCAGGGCGCCGGCGGGCGGCCGGCCGGGGCCGGCGCGGGATCGCGGGTCGCCGGATGAGGCCGCTCGGATACCACCGCCCGGCCGACGTGGCGTCGGCCGTCGCCCTGCTGGCCGCCCACCCGCAGGCCCGGGCACTGGCCGGCGGAACCAACCTGGTCGACCTGATGAAGCTCGGTGTGGAACGGCCCGCCCTGCTGGTGGACATCGCCCGCCTGCCGCTCGACCGGATCGAGGAGACGGCGGACGGCGGCCTGCGGATCGGCGCCACCGTCCGCAACAGCGACCTCGCCGCGCACCCCCTGGTCCGCGACCGCTACCCGCTCCTCTCCGGGGCCGTCCTGGCCGGGGCGAGCGGCCAGCTGCGCAACGCGGCCACCACCGGCGGCAACCTCCTCCAACGCACCCGCTGCCTCTACTTCCAGGACGTCACCAAACCCTGCAACAAGCGTCTTCCCGGCTCGGGTTGCCCCGCGCTCGACGGCGTCCACCGCGATCTCGCCGTGCTCGGCACCTCCGCGCACTGCGTGGCCTCCCACCCCTCCGACCTCGCGGTCGCCCTGGTCGCGCTGGACGCCGCGGTGCACCTCACCGGACCGGACGGCGACCGCGTGCTCCCGCTCACCGGGTTCCACCGGCTGCCCGGCGACACGCCCGACCGCGACACCGAGCTCGCACCGGCGGAGCTGATCACCGCCGTCGAGCTGCCCGCGCCGCCGGCCGGCGCGACGGGCGGCTACCGCAAGGTCCGCGAACGCGCCTCCTTCGCGTTCGCGACCGTCTCCCTGGCCGTCCTGCTGACGGTGCGCCACGACCGGGTCGCCGGCGTCCGGCTGGCCTTCGGCGGACTGGCGCCCAAGCCCTGGCGGGCCCTCACCGCCGAGGCCGCGCTCGCCGGGGGCCCGGCCACCGAGGAGGCGTTCGCCCGCGCCATGGACGCCGAGCTGACCACCGCCCGCCCGCTGCGCGACAACGCGTTCAAGGTGCCGCTGGCCCACCGGCTGGCCGTCACCGAACTGACCGCGCTGGCGGTGCGGGCCGCAACGTCCGCTCCGAGCGCGCCGACCGACGAAGTCCAGGAGGACAGATGACCACCGACCGGGCGGACCTCGCCCGCCTCGAAGGCTGGGCCAAGGTCACCGGCACCGCCCGCTACGCCGGCGACCACCACCCGGACGACCTCGCCCACGCCTGGCCGGTGCCCGCCACGATCGCCCGCGGCGACCTCGCCGCCGTACGGACCGAGGCCGCACTCGCCGTCCCCGGCGTGCTCGCGGTACTCACCCACCACGACGCGCCCGCGCTCGCTCTCCCCGACGACGGCGATCCGACGCTCGCCGTCCTGCAGTCCCCGCGGATCGCCCACCGCGGCCAGATCGTCGCCCTGGTCGTCGCCGAGACCCCCGAGGACGCCCGGGCCGGCGCCGCCGCGGTCGAGTGCGTCTACCGGCCGGAGCCGTTCGACGTCGTCCTGACCGACGACCACCAGGGCCTCTACACCCCGGCCCAGGCCAACGGCGGCCACCCGGCCGTCCGCGAGCGCGGCGACTTCGACACCGCCCACGGTCAGGCGGCCGTCCGGATTGACCGCACCTACCGGATCGGTCCGCTGCACAACCACCCGATGGAGCCGCACACCGCCACCGCGCAGTGGGACGGCGAACGCCTGACCGTGCACGACTCCAGCCAGGGCACCAACCAGGTCCGGACGACCCTCGCCACGCTGTTCGGCCTGGCCGTCGCCGACGTCCTGGTGATCAGCGAACACGTCGGCGGCGGCTTCGGCTCGAAGGGCACCACCCGGCCGCACGCCGTGCTGGCGACGATGGCCGCCCGCCGGGTCGACCGCCCGGTACGGCTCGCGCTGCCCCGGGACCAGCTGCCCGCCCTCACCGGATACCGCGCGCCCACCGTCCACCGGGTCCGGCTGGGTGCCGACGACGACGGCAGGATCACCGCGCTGGCCCACGAGGTGACGACCCGCTCCTCGACCGTGCGGGAGTTCGTCGAGCAGGCCGCCGTCCCGGCCCGGGTGATGTACCACTCCCCGAACAGCCGGACCGTCCACCGGGTGGTGCGCCAGGACGTACCCACCCCGTCCTGGATGCGGGCGCCCGGCGAGGCCCCGGGCATGTTCGCGCTGGAGTGCGCGATGGACGAGCTGGCCGAGACCTGCGGGCTGGACCCGGTCGAGCTGCGGATCCGCAACGAACCGGCCGTCGAGCCGGACAGCGACCGCCCCTTCAGCAGCCGCCACCTGGTGGAGTGCCTGCGCGAGGGCGCCCGCCGCTTCGACTGGTCCCGCCGGCACGCGGCCGGCCCGCGCCGCGAGGGGCGCCGGCTGCTGGGCAGCGGGGTCGCGGCCGCCACCTACCCGGTGCTGATCGCCCCCTCCACCGCCGAGGTCCTCGCCCGCCCGGACGGCACCTTCCTCGTGCGCGTCAACGCCACCGACATCGGCACGGGTGCCCGCACCGTCCTCGCCGCCGTCGCCGCCGAGACCCTGGCCGTCCCCCCGGACCGGGTGGACGTGGAGATCGGCCGCAGCGACCTGCCGCCCGCCCCGCTCGCGGGCGGCTCGGCCGGCACCGCCTCCTGGGGGTGGGCCGTCCACGACGCCTGCACCGGGCTGCGCCGCGCGCTCACCGACCGGGGCGGTACGCCCCTCCCCTCCGAGGGGCTCCGCCATCGCGCCGACACCACCGACGCGGTCGCGGCGGGCAGTACCTTCGCCCGGCACGCCTTCGGCGCCCAGTTCGCCGAGGTCGAGGTGGACGCCGACACCGGCGAGGTGCGGCTGCGCCGGCTGCTCGGCGTCTTCGCCGCCGGCCGGATCCTGAACACCCGCACCGCCCGCTCCCAGTTCACCGGCGCGATGATCATGGGCGCGTCGATGGCCCTGCTCGAACACAGCACCCTGGACCCGGGGTTCGGTGACCACGCCGAACGGGACCTGGCCTCCTACCACGTCGCCGTCAACGCCGACGTCCCCGTCGTCGAGGCGTTCTGGCTGGACGAGCACGACGAACACCTGAACCCGATGGGGGCCAAGGGCATCGGCGAGCTCGGCATCGTCGGCACGGCCGCCGCCGTCGTCAACGCCGTCCGCCACGCGTGCGGCGTCCGCGTCCGCGAACTGCCGATCCGGCCCGAGGCCCTGCTGCCCCGTCTGCCCCGTCTGCCGCACCTGCCGGGCTGACCCGGGGCACGGGAACCGGCAGGGAAGCCGGCACCGAGACCGAAAATTCTTCGGCTCCGGCTGGTGAGCGACCGTCATTTAGGGGGGTCGACGCTGAAGATCTTCTCGTCAGAGCCGGCCGCCGACCCATCGGCGCCCGGGCGCAGCGGGTCTCACTTCTGCGCGGCATCCCTCACCGAGCCTGCGACACGGTAGCCCTGGAGACACGGAGAGACCTGGCCCCGGCGAAGCTCCGCCGGGGCCAGACCCGTGTCCGCCACGTCGTCAGGTGACGATCACGTCGCCCACGGGCAGGAAGAACTCACCGCTCGCCCTCGCCCCGGTCCGCAGACATGCCTCCGCTCCCGCCACCCGGCGACCGGCCGGACACTCCGGGTCACCGTTCGGGTCGGGTGGAGGGCCCCTGCCGCGCGTCGGCCGGCGCCGGGTCAGGTCAGGTCACGGGTGCAGAGTTCGTTCCGGCCACCGGCAGGAGGTAGAACAGCTCGGGGTCGCCGTCGTCGAGGCCGTGCAGAAGGCCGACCGGGCTCCACCCGGCCCGTCGGAGCAGCCGCTGCATCGGCTGGTTGGAGACGTTCGTCGAGGTGAACAGCTTCGGGGTCGCGCACGCGTGCGCCGCGGCGTCGAGCAGTCCACGGCCGACGCCTCCGCCGCGCGCGGCGGAGGACACCATCAGCATCGGGACGAAGCCGTGCCCGAAGAACGTGTACTCGACCACGCAGTAGCCCAGCAGGCCGGACGGCCCCTGCGCCACCACCGCGAGGCCCTCCCGGCACCACCTCCGGATGCTCTCCCGCCGCCCGTCGTCGCCTCCGGCCGCGACCGTGTCGATCCCCGCCAGGGCATCCGCCTCCGACTCCCGCGCACGGCGCACGACGAATCCGCCCAGGTCCACGTCATCCATGCGGTCATCGTGCCAGCCCGCCCCGGGGGCGCGCCCGGAAGGGGCCTCTCCGGGGTGCCCGGCCGGTCAGGTGCCGTGCGGATGTTTGAACAACCCTCAGCGGGAAGGCGACGGACAGCGCCGCCCCTCCGCGGCGCCCGGCGTCGAGGCCCCGGCTCTCCCCCCGGGGCCTCGACGCGTATCCGGACCCCGATCACGACCGGAGGAGAGACCCACATGCCGATCTGGACCGTCCTTCGCCCGCTGCTGGTGGCGGCCGCAGTGCCGGCCGCCGTCTTCGCCGTGGACCGGGTGCTGCAGCTGGCCGTCGGCCGGTTGTCCGCCGCCCGGCCCGGCGCCCGCCGGTGGCACGTGCTGCGGCGCTGCCGGATACCCGTGCTGGCGACGGCCACGGCGGCGTTGCTGCTCGGCTGCGAGCCGGCCGCCGGACTCGGCCCGGGCATCCGGCCGCCGGTCCGGCACGCGCTCCTGCTGGCGGTGCTGGTCAGTGCGGGCTGGCTCACCGCGCGGACGGTGTCGCTGTTCATCGAGTCCGCGCTGACCACGTACGCCGCCGGACGGCGGGACCCCGGGCGGGTGCGCCGGGTCAGGACCCAGGTCGACCTGGTCGGCCGGATCTCGGACGTGGCGATCGCGGTGCTCACCCTGGCCGCCGCCCTGATGACGTTTCCGGCGGTGCGCGCGGTCGGCGCCAGCCTGCTCGCCTCGGCGGGTCTGCTCGGCCTCGTGGCGGGCGTCGCGGCGCAGTCCTCGCTGGCCAACCTGTTCGCCGGGATCCAGCTGGCCTTCGGCGACATGGTGCGGATCGGCGACGTCGTGGTGGTGGCCGGCGAGTGGGGCACGGTCGAGGAGATCACCCTCACCGCCGTGGTGATCGCCACCTGGGACCAGCGGCGGATCGTGATGCCGGTCTCGTACTTCGCCGGCAAGCCGTTCGAGAACTGGTCCCGGCGGGACCCGGGGATCACCGGCACCGTCCTGCTGCACCTCGACCACCGCACGCCGGTCGAGGAGCTGCGCGCCGAGTTCGAGAAGCTGCTGGCGGGCGACGAGCGGTGGGACGGCACCGGCCGGGCGCTCCAGGTGGTCGACACCACCCCCAGCACCATCGTGGTCCGGGCCCTGATGACCGCGGCCGACGCCGACCGGGCCTTCGAGCTGCGCTGCGCGGTCCGCGAGCACCTGGTCGCGTTCCTTCGCGACCGGCACCCCTACGCGCTTCCGCGGGTCACCGTCGCCCGGACCGAGGCGGTGGCCGGGTCCTTCCCGGACGGGACGGCCCCGTTCCCTCCCGATGCGGTCCCGGCCCGCGGCCACGCCGAGGTGCCCACGCAGCGGCCGAACCCGTCCGAGCCGGCGGGCGGCGACCAGGACCGGAACCGGGATCAGGAGCGGGAGCGGGAGCGGCCGGGGCGGAGTTAGACCGCGTCCCGCCCGGCGGCGGGCCCGGCCACGGCGGCCTTGGACACGGCGGGCCCGGCCACGGCGGGCCCGGAGGCCGCGACCGTCCGCCGGCGGGCGAGCCCGGCGTCGAGTTCCAGGCCCAGCAGGACCGCCAGGTTGGTGAGCCAGAGCCAGACCAGGAACACCATCACCCCGGCCAGGGCCCCGTACATCCGCCCGAACGTGTCGACGTACGCGGCGAAGAGCGCGAAGCCGCCCGAGGCGGCCAGCCAGAGCGCGACCGCCAGCGCGCTGCCCGGGGAGATCAGGCGCGGTTCGCGGGAGGGGAGGTCGGGGGCCGCCCGGTACAGCACCGCGACCGTCAGGGTGACCAGCAGCACCAGCCCCGGCCACTTGGCGAACGACCAGACGGTGAGGCCGAAGTCCCCGACCCCGAGCGCCCGGCCGGCCTGCTCGGCGATCGGTCCGGTGAGGACCACGATCGTCACCCCCGCCGCCAGCAGCACCACCAGCACCGCGGTCAGCGCCAGCCGTACCGGTGCCAGCCGCCACAGCGGGCGGCGCTCGCGGACCCCGTGGACGGCGTTGGCCGAACGGATGAACGCGCCGACGTAGCCGGAGGCCGACCAGAGGGCCCCGACCGCCCCCAGTACCGCGAACGCCCCGCCCGCACCGGAGTTCTGCTGCACCTGCCCGACGCCGTCCCGCAGGACGTCGCCGGCCGGGCCGGGCGCCAGCCGGCGCAGGCCGTCCATCACCTGCCCTCCGGGCGAGGGCCCGGCGAGGCCGAGCAGGCCGGTCAGCAGCAGCAGACCGGGGAAGAGCGCCAGCACCCCGTAGTAGGTGAGGGCCGCCGCCCGGTCGAACAGTTCGTCGCCGAGCAGCAACCGGCCGGCGTGCCGCAGCACCCCGTGCCCGGGCTGCGGGACGTGCCGATCGGATCCGTGGCGGGGCGCCCGTCGGGCGCCGGGCGCCGGGTGGCGGCGACGCAACCCGAACGGGCCCCGGTCGCCGCGGTGTCGGTGGGTCAAGGCCGGCATGGTCCCTCCTTCCTCGTACGGCTGCTCTCCTCAAGTCCCGTCCCGCGCACCGCGCGGACGGCCCGGGCGCCCCGCCACCGCGTGCTGCCGGCGCGGGTGGATGCGCCTCGCTCGTCTGCCCGCCGCGGACCGCCGCACACGGGCCCGCCGCGCCGTCAGGCGGTCGCGCACCTGCGAACCGACGCGGGTGGCTCGGGCGGCCTCGACCCCGACGGCCGGCGTGCTCATCGGTGCCCGATGGGCCGGAGGTGCCTCTGGGGCCGGACGGGTTCCGGCGGACCGCTCCCGCCCGAGGCAGCCAGGACATGCAGAAACGAATTTTCCGAATCCTAGAAATACTGTCGAAATAGAACTGAAATGCGGAACGGATGATTCTGTTCGGCATTTCGACAGAATCCGAACTCCCTTCCCGGGTGGTCCACGGACGCCGAAACCCTGCTCTCCGCCGGGCGTGCGCCGGAGCCGGCAGCCGCGATGCGCGCGTGCCCACGCCGGTCGGCGGAGCCCCGGAGGGGCCGTCCCTCCAGGTGGTCGGCCATACAGTCGACGGGACGGGCGGACCCCCGCGCCCCGCTCCGGCCGACCCCGAGGCCGCCGCCGGCGGCGGACGACGCCGAACGGCAGCAGCCGGCGCGTAGCCGCGCGCCCCGCTCTCGGAATGTCACCGGCGCAATCCGGGTGCGCAGAACCGGCCGTCCGGGCAGAACGTGCGCCGTTGCGGAGATTCCCCGGCGGACCCACTATTCGGATGGCCGTATCGCCATACAAGATTTCGATACCCGAGGCATTCGGCCGGCACCTCCCCGACGCCCGGGGCGGGCACGGATTCACCGTCGTCCCGCACCACGTCCTCGCTCCACGCCCCCGCTCCACCACCCCCGCTCCGCCGCGCGCTCTTCCCGCCTGCACCGAACCCTGCACCGAACCCTGCACCGACCAGACCCCCGCCACGAGGAGGGTTCCGTTGGACAACCGGTACGAGGCCTACGCCTACGCCGACCCGCTCTTCTACGACTCGCCCCGGCGCTGGGGAGCGCACGAGGAGTTCGCCGCCGTCACCCGGCCGCTGCCCGACGGCTGGGAGCACGGCGAGCTGGAGATGTGGGCCGTCGTGCGTCCCGTCGGTGTCCGGATCCCCGACCAGGGCTGGAAGATCCACGTCTCCTCGTGCATCGAGACCGCGGAGGAGGTGCTGGAGACCGTCTTCTCCTACTGCCTCCGGGAGGGCGTGACCTTCAAGTTCCTGCGCGGGCTGCCGATCCTCCAGGTGCAGAACTCCAAGTACGCGCCGCGCGGCTCCAGCGGCAAGTTCTGCACGCTGTACCCGGTGGACGACGCGGAGCTGGAGCGATGTCTCGACGGTCTCGGCGAGCTGCTGGCCGGCCGCAAGGGCCCGTACATCCTCAGCGACCTGCGCTGGAAGGACGGCCCGCTCTACCTGAGGTACGGCGGGTTCGCCGAACGCCACTGCCGCAACGAGGCCGGCGAGCGGGTGCTGGCCCTCGTCGGACCGGACGGCCGGCTCGTCCCCGACGTCCGCGGCGCCGGTTTCTCCGTCCCCTCCTGGGCACCCGTCCCGGCGTGCATCGCCCCGGCCGTCGCCGAGCGCGCCGCGCCGCAGGACACCGGACTGCCGTACGCGGTGGAACGCGTCCTGCACTTCTCCAACGCCGGCGGCGTCTACCTGGCCCGCGACGGGAAGGACGGGCCGCCCGTCGTACTGAAGGAGGCCCGCCCGTTCGCCGGCCTCGACCAACGCGGCGTCGACGCGGTGACCCGGCTGCGCAACGAGCACGCCGTCCTCCGCCGTCTGTCCGGAGTCCCCGGAGTCCCGGCCGAACACGGCCTCCTCACCGCCTGGGAGCACGAGTTCCTGGTCCAGGAGTACGTGGCCGGGCAGTCGCTCAGCGAATGGCTCACGGCCCGCTACCCGCTCATCCACCCGGACGCCGACGAGAGCGCCGTCGCCGAGTACACCCGGGACGCCGTCGCGGTCGTCGGTCAGGTGGAACGGGCCCTGGCGGGGATCCACGCCCGCGGTGTCGTCTTCGGGGACCTCCACCCGCACAACCTGATCGTCCGTCCGGACGGCGAGCTCTGCTTCATCGACTTCGAACTCGCCAGCACCGTCGACGACTTCCTCCGGCCCGCACTCGGGGCAGCAGGGTTCACCGCCCCGCCCGGCCACACCGGGACGGACATCGACCGGTACGGGCTGGCGGCGATCCGCCTCTGGCTCTTCTACCCCCTGGTCCAGCTCACCGCCCTCGACCCTGGCAAGGCCGGCCAGCTCGCGGACGCCGTCGAGCGCCGCTTCCCGGTGCCTCCCGGCTACACCGACGACATCCGCCGCTACCTCGGATCCTCACCGGACGACGGCCGCACGCCCCGCCCCGAACTGAGCCACGGGCACGCCGAGACCCGCGCGCTGCTGGAGCAGCCGGTCGCCGACTGGCCCGCGATCAGGGACTCGCTGGCCGCCGGCATCGCCGCGACGGCCACCCCCGAACGGACCGACCGGCTCTTCCCGGGCGACATCGCCCAGTTCACGCACGGCGGACTCGGCCTGGCCCACGGCGCGGCCGGCGTCCTCTACGCCCTGCACACGACCGACGCCGCCGTCGACCCCGGACACGTCGACTGGCTGGCGGACGCCGCCCGCAGCCGAAGCCTCCCGGCCGGCCTCTACCACGGCGGCCACGGCGTGGCCTACGTCCTGGACCTGCTCGGCGAGCACCAGCAGGCACTGGGTCTGCTGCGCCGCCTCCCCGGGGCCGTGGACGGCGAACCGTCACCGGGCCTGGCCACCGGTGGCCCCGGCATCGCGCTCACCCTGCTCCACTTCGCGCTCGCCACCGGCGACGACCGGATGCTGGACGAGGCACTCGACGTCGCCCGGTCCGCCGCCGGGGCGTGGGAGAAGGCGGGGAACGGCGACGCCAAGCGCCGCTCCGGGCTCCTGGCCGGTGCCTCGGGAGCCGCGCTCGCCCTCGTCCGGCTCCACGAACACACCGGGGACCACTCGCTGCTCGACCAGGCCGAGACGCTCCTGGGGCTGGACCTCGAACGGTGCGTCGAGGTGAGTGACGGGACGCTCCAGGTGGTCGACGGCCGCCGGGTCCTGCCCTACATCGAGACCGGCAGCGCCGGGATCGGCCTCGTGCTGGACGCACTGCTCGCCCACCGGCCGGACTGCGTCCTGGCGGAGCGGGAGGCGGCGATCCTGCGGGCCGCCGAGCCCGAGTTCGTCATCCAGGCCGGTCTGTTCAACGGGCGGGCCGGGCTGCTCGGCTACCTCGCCCGCACCGGCGGGCGAGCGGGCGGCGGGAACGGCGCGGCCGGTGCGACGGGTGACGCCGGTACGGCGGGCGCCCCCGACGCCGCCGGTGCCACCGATTCGGCGGACCGCACCGCGCTGCTGGACCGCCAACGTGCCCTGCTGGCCCTCCACCGGATCCCCTACCGAGGGCGGCTCGCCTTCCCCGGCGACCAGTTGCTGCGCCTCTCGACGGACCTCGCGACCGGCTCCGCCGGCGTGCTGCTGGCCCTCGGCACGGCCCTGGCGGGCACCCCGTTCCTCCCGTTCACCGGGGCACCCGGCACCGCGCCCCCGCGCCGGCGCCCTGCCGCCCCCCGCTGACCCCACCCCCGTGGGGGGGGGGCGCGCCCCCCCCCCCCCCACCGACTCCCGGCCGTCCGGTCGGGTGATGCACCGCACGAGCGAAGGAGAACGTCATGGCGATCCTCGACCTCCAGACCCTGGAGCTGCCCGAGACCGAGGCGGCGCAGATCGACGACACCCTCGCGAGCACCAGCTCGCTGAGCGTCCTGAACTGCGGCACCAGCACGGTCAGCACGCTCCTCTGTCTCTGATCCGTACCGCCGCCCGCCGGGGCGGTCCGTACGGGGAGATCGGCCGGTAGTCCTCGGACACCCGGTCGGTCGCCGGGGCGCCGCGGGGACCCCAGCGGCCCGGCCCCGGCGCCCGGCGCCCGGGCGCGCGGGACCCC
>NZ_JBHXKE010000215.1:0-16206 GCF_042722765.1 Kitasatospora sp. NPDC058406 | reverse complement strand
GCGGCGGGGGCCCCCGCCGGGGGGGGGGCGGGCCCCCCCCCGCGGGGGCCGCCCCCGCCCGGTCCGTCCTGCTCCCCCCGCGGCCGCGGGGCCGTGTCAGGGATTGATCGCCAGGACCACGTAGGCCGCCAGGATCGCCAGGTGCACCCCGCCCTGGAGCGGTGTCGCCCGGCGCGGCATGACCGTCAGGGTGCCGACGATCAGGGTCAGCACGAGCAGCACCAGGTGCGAGGAGTCGAGGCCGAGCACCAGCGGGCCGGTGAGCCAGATCGAGGCGATCGCCACCGCCGGGATGGTCAGGCCGATGCTGGCGAGCGCCGAGCCGAGCGCCAGGTTGAGACTGGTCTGCACCCGGTTGCGGACCGCCGACCGGATCGCCGCGATGGTCTCCGGCAGCAGCACGAGCAGGGCGATCACGACGCCGACCACCGAGGCGGGCAGCCCCGCGGAGTCCACGGCCGACTCGATGGTCGGCGAGACGCCCTTCGCCAGGCCGACCACCGCGATCAGCGCCACCCCCAGCAGCATCAGGCTGGTCACGGTCGCACGGACGGTCGGCGGCGCGGCGTGGTCCTCCTCGTCCAGCACCTTGCCCTCCGGCGTGACCGGCAGGAAGTAGTCCCGGTGCCGGACCGTCAGGGTGGCCACGAACAGCCCGTACAGCAGGAACGACGCCGCCGCGGCGAAGGCCAGCTGGGCGGGCGCGAACTGCGGGCCCGGCGAGCTGGTGGTGAAGGTCGGCAGGACGAGGCTCAGCGCGGCCAGGGTGCCGATGGTGGCGAGCGCCGCGCCCGTCCCCTCGGCGTTGAACACCGCCACCCGGTACTTGAGGGCCGCCACCAGGAGTGACAGACCGAAGATGCCGTTGCAGGTGATCATCACCGCGGCGAACACGGTGTCGCGGGCCAGCGTCGCGGCCTTGTCACCGCCGTCCGCCATCAGCGTCACGATCAGCGCCACCTCGATGACCGTGACCGCCACCGCCAGCACCAGTGAACCGTACGGCTCCCCCACGCGGTGGGCGACCACCTCGGCGTGGTGCACGGCGGCGAGCACGGCGCCCGCCAGGAAGCAGGACACCAGGGCCACCACCCAGCCGGGCAGATCGCGGTGCCAGGTCAGGACGAGAACGAGGAAAGCCGCCGCTGGGACGGCGGTGGTCCACTGGGTGGCGGCCGATCGGAGCTTGGTGAACATGCGGCCGAGCATCGCATCCCGGAGTGCTCGCGGCCGGGTGACACCGCCGGGGAGGGCGAGGATGTGGCCCACCTCATGTACCGGAACCGCCCTGGTCAGCGTACTCGGCGAGGTAGCCGAGGACCTTGGCGACATGCGGCTTCACCCGCTCGGGGACGCCCCCGGCGTCGGCGACGGTCTTGTCGCTCGTCCGGTAGCCGGCCGCCACCAGGGCGGGCAGACCGGTGGTGAAGCCGCGCTGTTTGAACCGCTGGTCGAGCCAGCAGACGTAGGTGCCCATCGAGGCGATCGCGTCGGCCGGATCGAGGTGGTTCTTCACGCCGTCGTGGTCGCCGTCCTGCGCCCAGGCGTTGAAGACGGCCGGCGTCCACATGGCGACGCCGTACTCCCCCGTCGCGGGGCGGGCGGCGGCCGGGTCGAAGCCGGATTCCGCCTTGAGCATCGCGGCCAGCAGGACCGGGGTGATCTCGGGTTCGGGACAGCGGCGGGCGGCGTCCTCGATCGGGCCGCGCAGTGCGGCGGGCACGTCGGCGCCGGGCGGGATCGCGCCGGGCAGCGGGGCCGTGACCGCCGGCCCTGCCGCGGACCCCGGCCGGGGGGCGGCCGGCTCCGGGGAGCCGGAGAGGGCGAGCAGGGCACCGGCCGCCGCGAGCAGCGGGGCCACCGCCGCGCGACGGCGCCGACGCCCGTTGGCGGCCGTCCCCTGCGGGGCGGCCTCCCGGAGGGCCGTGGCGAGGAGGGCCGCGAGGTCGACCTCCGAGCGCCGCGCGCGGTCGGCCGCCAGGCAGGCGGTGACCAGGGGCCGCCACGGCGCGGGGAGCGCCCCGTCGAGACGGAGCGGGGCGGTGCCGCGCGCATAGGCGAGGGCGGCCAGCGAACGGGCCCGCGCGGTCGCGCCGAGGAAGGGGTGCAGACCGGTGAGCACCTGGTGGGCGAGGACGCCGAACGCCCAGAGGTCGGCACTCGGCCGGAGTGCGACCCCGCGGGCGCCGGTCCGCTGCGACCACCACTCCGGCGGGACGTGGTCGGGCGAGCCGAGCGGCGGGGCGTAGGCGTGGGTGCCCTCCAGTTCGGCGGTGAGGCCGAAGTCCGCGAGCTTGGCGGTGCCGTCGGGCATCAGCAGGACGTTGCCCGGCTTGAGGTCTCCGTGGACCCAGCCGACGGCGTGCATGTGGGTGAGGCCGGCCCCGACCTCGGCGAGGATCCGTTCGGCGCCGGGGACGGCCCCGGGCGGGCCCGCCGAGGCGAGGACGTCCTGGAGGCTGCGGTCCGCGCGTTCCATCACCAGGGCCACCGCTCCGTCCAGGCCGGGGTGGGCCCGGTCCCGGACGGTGACGACGGCGAGGGTGCGGATCAGGTGGGGGTGGTCGGCGAGGCGGCTGAACCGCATCTCGCTGCGGGCGACCTGCTCCATGGTGCGGCGCTGGCCGGGGCTGAGCAGCGCGGGACGGAGGAACTTGACGGCGGCGTCCGGAGGTTCGGCCGACCCGGGAGCCGACCCGGGGGCCGACCCGGGGGCGGTCCCGTCCTTGCGGGCCGCGTAGACGCTGCCCCACGCACCGGCCCCGATCGGCTCGCCGACCAGGTACCCGGCGACGGGGTATCCCGGCGGCACCTCGAACACCGGCTCGCCGACCGCCTGTTCGTCCGTTCCGTCCGTGGCCACCTCGACCGCCGCCCGTCCGCCCGCCGCCCGTCCGCCCGCAGGTGCGGCACCGGCCGGTGCCCCGGCCGGATCGCCCGGGACCGGCTCGGCCGCGCGGGCCCGGTCGAGCGGTTCCACGGCGGGTCAGCCGGTGCGCCGCGGCGGGAGCAGCGTCAGGTGCTCCTCCCGTACGAGGTCGAACTTGAGGGCCAGTGCCACCAGTTCCTCCCGCTTGCCACCGGCGCCGCCCTCGCCCGGACCGTCCTCCGGCGCTTCGCGGAGCCGGAGCTTGCTCGCCACCAGGTAGTCGATGTGGTAGTTGACGGCCGAGCGGGTGAGCCCCGCACAGGCCGGCAGGGCACGCAGCCGGGCCACCACCTCGGTCGCGCCGGGGACGGCGGCGGCGGACGGCGAGCGCAGCCGCGGTTCGCAGAGGGCGAGCAGGACGAGGAAGTACTTCGAGGTCGGGTCGAGGGCGAACGGGCTGACCGTCCGCTCGCCGCCCGCGCCCGCCGGCGAGCCCGGCACGCCGTCCAGGTAGGCGTGCTGGGGGGCGAAGACCTTGAAGGCGACCGGTTCGCCGAGAGCCGGCAGGAGGATCCGGGAGAACTCGAACGGAACCGGTGCGCCGAGCCGTCCGGGAGCGACCTTGACGTGCTCGCCGGCCCCTTCGAGGTTCTCGACGACATAGGTCGCGGTGGCGCTGAAGTTGGAGAGCCGCCAGTAGTCCTCGGCCGCGGTGATCTCGCCGGCGCGGCGCGAGACGCCCTGATCGGCGATCGGCACGCCGATCGGGCGTCCGGGCTCGCCGCGCCCGAACTCGACGGCTTCGCCGGGGCCGAGGTGCAGCAGCGCGGGGCGCCGGGGCGGGGCGGTGCGCGGTGGCCGGGTCAGCCGGGCGAAGCGGCGGTCGGGCGGTACCGGCGGGCGGGGGTCGGGAAGTTGCACGATGACCGTGTCCATGCAGGTCACCTCCGTGGGTCGGCTCGATCGTAGCCGTCCGAACGGCCCCGCGCCGGTCCGCCACCCGTACGAGTGAACGCCGTGTCGGAGGGCGCCAGTTGGGTGGTGCGAGCCGGGGGTGTGCGCCTCCTCCGCAGGAGGGAGGAGGGCCCTCCTCCGATCGGCCGGCGGACCGGGGCCGACCGGCCGGGAGACCCGGCCGATCGGCCCGCCGATCGGGCCGGTCGGCCGAGGGACACGCCGACCGCGGACTGTCAGGGTTTCGCCATGGACAACAACAACTCCCCCTCCCTCCCGCCGGGTTCGCCGGCCGACCCGGGCCGCCGGGCCCTGCTCGGCGCGTCGGCGGCCGGGCTGGTGGCAGCCGCCGCCGGCCTCGGGGCCGCCGGGCAGGCCCAGGCCGCACCCGCCGAGCGGCGCAGGCCGCGCCGGTTCGAGGACCGGTCGGTGCTGATCACCGGCGCCACCTCGGGCATCGGCCGGGCCGCCGCCCTCGCGTTCGCGGCGGAAGGCGCCCGGGTCGGCTTCTGCGGCCGGCGCGTCGAGGCGGGCCGCCGCGTCGAGCAGGAGATCCGCCACGCCGGGGGCGAGGCCACCTACTTCCCGGCCGACGTACGCGATCCGGCCCAGGTCGAGCGGTTCACCGACCAGGTGGCCGCCCGGTACGGCGGGCCGGACATCGCGGTCAACAACGCCGGTATCGGCAGCAGCAAGCAGCTCCACGAGCTCACCGTCGCCGAGTGGGACGACGTGCAGGACACCAACGCCCGGGGCGTCTTCCTCGCGGTCAAGTACCAGGTCCCGCACATGCTGCGGGCCGGACACGGGGTGATCGTCTGCACCTCCTCCGCCTCCGCCGAACGGGCCCGGCCGAACGGCGCGGCCTACTCGGCGAGCAAGCGGGCGGTCCAGGGCATCGTGATGTCCGCCGCGCTCGCGTACGGCACGCAGGGCATCCGGATCAACGCGATCCTCCCGGGCACCACGGACACCGCGTTCGTGCGACCGCCGGGGGTGCCGGACGCGGACTGGGCCCGGTTCAAGCAGGCTTTCGGGCCGCTGAACGTCGAGGGGCTGGAGCGGATGGCCGAACCGGAGGAGATCGCCCGGGCCGTCCTGGCGCTCGCCTCGGACGACTTCTCCTACCAGACGGGCACCTCGGTCCTGGTGGACGGCGGGGCGTCGGCCGGACGCCGGATGGTGCTGCCGCCGACCACCTGACGGTAGTCGTGACGTCACCGGCGCGATTGCGGAATGTAGTTGAACGGTCACCTTGGGTGTGATGCAGCACACACGGCACATGTCCACGATCTGTGCAAGACTCGTCCCACAGAGTGAGATTCCCTTTCATTCCAAGGAGGTTCATATCATGCGCGCTCGTATCGCAGCTCTGATAGTGGCGGCGGCAGGGATCACTGTGGCGACGATCCTCCCGGCCTCGGCTGCGGCAACGACCGGCGACGCCGCGGGAGCGGCCTGCACGACCCTCGTCAACCACCCGTGCGTATGGCAGGAGAAGGACGGCGGAGGGATCGTCGGCGTGGCCCAGGTGTCGGCCGACCCGGCACAGCTGACGGTCGTCCAGGTCGAGGTCCGCACCCAGCGCGCCTGGGGCAGCCCGTGGGTGACGGTCGCGTCCGCGACCACCGTCACCCACGGGTTCGCCAGGGCCGTGACGCCCCGCGTGGTCACCGACGACCTCAAGCTCGTCTGCGCCACCGGCGGCCCCGCCCTGGACGCGGCGCAGCGGGTGACCACCTGTAGCGGCCCGTTCTGACGCCCCGTCCGCGCCGGAAGGGTTCATGAGCCGGGGCCCCGCGCCCCTGCCCAGGGCCGGCCGCCGGTCCCGCAACCGGCGGCCGGTCCGTCCCGCGCGCCGCCCGGGTCACGAGCCTGCCGACAATGCGCCATCCTCGCTCCGAAAGCCGCCCGCCACGCACAACCCTCCTCGGAGCATGGGATTTTGCACTACCTTGGTAGTGCGTGGAGCGGGGCGGGCCGCCCACCCGACAGGTGTGCGCCCGAACGGCCGCGCCGGCCGCTGCACCGTGTTCCGCCCCGCCGCCGAAGCACCGACGGGGAGGAAGGGGGAGCGCGTCCATGCCCGACGGAAGCGCCCGATCGACCGGGGCCGCCGATGGCCACCTCACCACCACGACCGCGCCGCGCGGCGACACTCCGGCCGGGGGCGGCACCGGCCCCGGCCTCGCACCGCCGCGCGGGCGACTGGCAGGCCGCCGCGCCACCGTCGACGCCGTCCTGCGCAACTCGCCGCTCCAGCCGCTGTTCCGGCTCGCGGCCACCCGCCGGCTCGCGGTGCTCGCCTACCACGGCGTGGACGACCCGCAGGTCTTCACGCTCCAGATGGAGCGTCTGGTCCGGATCGCCCGTCCCGTCTCGCTGCCCGCCGTCGTGCAGGCCGTCCGGACCGGTCGGCGGCTGCCGGCCCGCAGCGTCCTGGTCACCTTCGACGACGGCGACCGCACCGTGCTCTCCGAGGGGCTGCCCGTCCTGACCCGCCTGGGCATCCCCGCGGCGGCGTTCGTGGTGACCGACCTCGTCGACGGCGACCGGCCGTTCTGGTGGACCGAGGCCGCGTTCCTCGCCGCGCACGGCGGCTCCGCCCACCGGCTGGCCGACTGCCCGCCGGGCGCGGTGGTCCGCCGGATGAAGACCCTCGCCGACCACGACCGTCGCGCCGCCCTCGCCGAACTCCGCGAGACCGCCACCGAGCCCGCACCCCGCCAGGAACAGCTCACCCGCGAGGACCTCCGGACGCTGCGCCGGCACGGCGTGGAGATCGGCAACCACAGCGCGGGCCACGCGTGTCTGGACCGGTGCGACGACGACACCGTCCGCGACGAGATCGCCCGCGCCCACGACACGCTCACCGGCTGGCTGGACGGCGAGCCGCCGACCGCCTTCGCCTACCCCAACGGCAACGTCGACCCGCGGGCCGAGGCGGAACTCCGGCGCCTCGG
The DNA here is from genome assembly GCF_042722765.1 of Kitasatospora sp. NPDC058406. Taxonomy (NCBI): domain Bacteria; kingdom Bacillati; phylum Actinomycetota; class Actinomycetes; order Kitasatosporales; family Streptomycetaceae; genus Kitasatospora; species Kitasatospora sp. NPDC058406. The sequence continues at coordinate 9,420 of NZ_JBHXKE010000215.1, read as the reverse complement.
CTACCACGTCGGCTTCCTCTTCGACCACCGGCAGGACCGGCTGCTCCCGCCGAACCCGCTGCGCATTAGCCGTCTGCGGGTCAACTCCACCACCGGCCGGGACCGCTTCGACACCATCCTCTCCGGCCTCCACCCCACCGTCCACCACCTCCGCGGCGGTGCCTGAGCGGGGCCCGGACCTCACCGGTGGTGGTGGACCCGGACGGCCTGCGCCGAACGCCGCCACCGGGCGACCGGATTCCGGGAGAATGCGGACCGGCCCGCGACCGGCCGCCGATCGGCGGTGCACCGGGGGCGGGAGAGGCGTGGGGGGCTGGAGACGTGGGGACGAGGCACACCGATGCGGCGGGTTCGTTGCCGGCCGTTCCAGAACAGGCCGGGGCGGTGCCGGTCGGGGCGCAGTCGGCCGGAGCGAGGCCGGCCGGGGCGAGGCCGGTCCGGTACCGGACGGCCGCCCTTCCGCCGGAGGTCGTCGACGGATGGCGGGAGTTGGCGGCCGGTGAGCCCGGCGGATCCTGGTTCACCACGCCGGAATGGGCACTCGCCTGGTGGGAGACGGTCGGCGCGCGCGAGGGCGCGGGGTCGGAGGCGGGCGAGATCGTGGTCTGGCAGGAGCCGGACGGCCGGGTGTCGGCGGTCGTCCCGCTGCTGCGGACCACCCGGCGGCTCCACCCGCGGGCACCGGTCGCCGTCCCCTGCCTGACGGTCCTCGGTTCCGGCCCGGGCGCCGCGGACCACTGCGGGTTCGCGGTCGCACCTGAGCGCCGGGCCGACGTGGCCGACTGGCTGGCCCGGCGCGGCCGGCGCCGCAGCCTGCTGCTCACCGACCTCGACCCGGACCAGGCGGACCTGCTGCCGCCGGGCGCGGTGGAGATCGGCCGCACCCCCTGTCCGCGCGCCGATCTGACGGCGGGGCCGGACGCGCTGGGCTCACGCCAGTTCCGGGCCGACCTGCGCCGCTACGGCCGGAAGCTGGCCGCCGAGGGGATCACCTTCCGGTGGGTGCCGCCGGCCATCGCGGACGCCGAACTCGCCGAACGGTTCGACCTGTTGAAGGCGGCGGTGCGGCTGCACCGGCTGCGCCGGGCCGCGCTCGGCAAGCCGACCACCTTCGACGCCGCCCGGGCGCCGCTGCACGTCCGGGTGATCGAGCGGGCCGCCGCGACCGGCCGCGGCGAGGGCCCCGCCTTCCTGGTCGCCGAACGGGAGGGCGAGGTGGTGGGCGTGCTCTACGGCTTCCAGTGGAAGCGCACCTTCTCCTACTACCAGATCGGCTGGGACCAGACCTGGGCGCCGCAGCGGCTCGGCACCGCGGTGATCGCCGAGGCGATCCGGGCCGCCGCCGGACAGCGGCTGTCCACCTTCGACTTCCTGCGGGGCACCGAGCCCTACAAGTACCGCTTCGACGCGGTCGACCGGGAGGACGTCTCCTGGCTGGTGCCGCACGGCGCCTCGGGCGCGCTGCTCGGACTCAAGTACCGGGCGAAGGCCGCCCGTTCGACCTGATGAGACCCCAGTTCCGTGCAGCGGGGTCGGACTACCGCCGGCCCTCCAGCCAGCCGGCGAACGCGTCCAGGGCGGGGCCCGGGTCGCGCCGGCCGAGGCCGATCCGGAACCGGTCGGTGGGCGTCGGGGTCAGGTCGGAGCGGTAGATGGAGGCGGGCAACAGCAGGACCCCCGCTTCCTCGACCAGCCCGGTGCAGAACGCCTCGACGCCGTCCCGGCCGAGGTAGCGCGGATAGGCGACGCAGCCGCCGTCCGGGGTGCGCCACTCGAAGAGGTCAGCGAAGCGCGCGAAGAACGCGTCGAAGAGCGGGAGGTTGGCGTCGATGACGGCCCGGTTGCGGCTCAGGATCCCCTCGCGGGCGTTGATCGCGATCCGGGCCAGGATCTCGCTGGGGGCGGAGTTGCAGATCGTGGTGTAGTGCTTGGCGCGCTCCAGCCGGGAGCGCAAGTCGCGGTCGCGGCAGGCGATCCAACCGATCCGCAGGCCGGGCAGGCCGAGCGACTTGGAGGTGACGTTGAGCGAGAGGGCCCGCTCGGAGAGGTCCGCGGCCTGCGGCAGTGTGCGGGCCCGGTCACGCTCCAGGCCCCGGTAGACCTCGTCGCTGAAGAGGTGGATTCCGCGCTCGTCGCAGAGTTCGGACAGCCGGACGAAGTCGGCGGCGCCGATGACCTTCCCGGTGGGGTTGTTCGGGAAGTTCACCGAGACCACACGGGTGTTGGGGCGCAGCGCGGCGGTGAGCTCGTCGAGGTCGAGCGCCCAGTCCCGGTCGGGGTCGAGGGCGACGCCGGTGACCTCGCAGAGGGAGAGCGGCACGGTCTCGGCGGACTGGTAGTTGGGGGTGAGGACGACGGCGTGGTCGCCGGGGCCGAGCAGCACCTGCATGGCGAGGTTGAGGGCCTCCTGGGCGCCGCCGAAGCAGATGACGTCGTCGGCGTCCACCCGGTCGTACATGCCGGCGATCGCGTGCCGGAGCGCCGGGTCGCCGAAGGTCTCGGTGTAGCCGAGGGTGAGGGACTCCCAGGCGTGGCGGTCCTCGGGGCCCGCCAGGGCGAGGAGTTCGGACATCGCCATGGTCTGCGCGTCGGAGGCGGTGAGGTGGTGGCGGGCGGTGAACTCCCAGCGGGAGAAGTAGGTTTCCAGCCGGAAGTCGGGCAGCTCGGTCATCTCTCGGTCCTCGGTGCTCGGTTCTTCGGTGTGCGGTTGCCCGGTGCGCGGTCCGCCGGTCGGGGATCCGGCGCCGGTTCGGGGGCGGGCTCGGGCTCGGGGGCGGGGGCGGGCTCGGGGGCGGACCCGTCGCGGAGTTCGGCGAGCAGGGTGTAGACGGTGGACCGCGACACCTTGAGCGCGGTGGCGACGGCCGGCACGGCCCGGCGGACGGCGAGCACCCCGGCCTGGTCGAGTTCGCGGAGCACGGCGAGCCGGTCCTCGCGGCCGAGCCGCTCCGGGGGCCGGCCGTGGGCCCGGACGTAGCCGCCGATGACGTCGTTCATCCGCTCGGTCCAGTCGCGCTCGAAGAGCGGTTCCGGGCGTGGGGCCGTGGGGGCGGCGAAGCCGGCCAGGAGGGCGGCGGCGTGTTCGAGCGGTCCGCGGTCGAGGTTGACGCAGAGGACGGCGGCGGGGCGTCCGTCGTCGTCGCGGAGCACCGCGCTGACCGAGGAGAGCCGGCGGCCGTCGGGCAGCAGTTTCGGGTAGGGGCCGTAGACGTCCGGGGCGGACTGGTCCAGGGAGTCGAGTTCGCCGAGCAGGGACGGGTCACCGGGGGCGCGGCCGCCCATCGGGTTCCAGACGGCGAGCACCTCGTCCCGGACGGCGTCGTGCAGCACCACCTCGGCGTAGGGCCCGAGCAGCAGGGCCACCGCCCGGCAGACGGGCTCCCAGGTGCGGGCGCGCCGGTCGGGGGTCTCTGAGGTCATGGTCGGACTGTACGTCCAGACTGGACGTTTCGTCCAGCAGTGGCGCGGGGCCGGCGCGACGACGGGCCCGCCCCCGGTCGGAGGCGGGCCCGTCGCGGAGAGGCGGTCAGTCGCAGCTGATCAGCAGGCCGAGGGTGGCCCGGCAGGTGCGGGCGGCCGCGTCGTTGGCGGGCGCGGTGTCGACCGGGGCGCCGGCCGTGCGGGTGGTGGTGACGGTGAACGTCCGGCCGAGGTTGAGCAGGCCGACCTGGACGGTGAAGTGGCGCGTGACGGAGGCGCCGACGGCCAGCGGCTGGGTGAGGGCGCAGGTGAGCTTGGAGGCCACGATGGCGCAGTCGCCGCTGTACGAGCCGAAACCGGCGGGCAGCGACGAGGTCACGGTGGCGGCGGTGACCTGGCCGGGACCGTTGTTGGTGAGCGTCAGGGTGTAGTCCACCCGGCCGCCGAACAGCCCGGGCACCGGGGTGGCGGCGAGCGCGACGCCGAGGTCGGCGGCGGGCGCCTGGTACTCGAACCGGTCGGCCGTCACGACCGCACTGGTGCCGCCCGGCGTGGTCACCCGGACGTCCACCGTCCCGGCGGCGGCCGAGGCGGGCGCGGTGGCCGTGCACGCGGTGTCGGTGCAGGAGAAGGAGGCCGCGTTCCCGGCGGCGCCGAAGCTGACCGCGGTGGCGCCCGACAGGTCGGTGCCGGTGACGGTGACGACCGTGCCACCGGCCTGCGGACCGCTCGCCGGGCTGATCCCGGTCACCACCGGAACCGGCAGCGGGAAGCCGAGGACGGTCACCGTGTCGCCGCCGAAGTCGGCGAGGTAGCCGCGCCGGCCGTCGGGGGCGAGCGCCAGGGTGAAGGGGTTCGCCCCGACCGGGACGGTGGCGGTCACGGCGCCGCTCGCGGCGTCCAGCACGCTGAGCGTGGAGTCGGCGTAGTTGGAGGCGTACACGGACCGGCCGTCGGGGGCGACGGTCACGGCGTACGGGTTGGCCCCGACCTGCACGGTGGCGGTGACGGTGTTGGTGGCGGTGGACAGCACGCTGACGGTGGAGTCTCCACCGTTCGCCGTCCAGAGCCTGGATCCGTCCGGGGCGAGCGCCAGGCCGAAGACGCCGTGGCCGACGGGGACGGTGGCGCTCACCGTGCGGGTGGCGGTGTCGATGACGTCGACCTGCTGGGCGCCGGACGCGGCGACGTAGACGTGCGCGCCGTCGGGGGCGACGGCGACCCCGTGCGGCTCGGCGCCGACCGGGACGGTCGCGACGACGGTGTTGGTGGCGGTGGACAGCACGCTCACCGTGCCGGCGTCCGCGTTGCTGACGTACGCGTGGGCGCCGTCGGGGGCGACGGCGACCCCGAAGGCGCCGGCGCCGACGGGGACGGTGGCGGTCACCGCGGCCGTGGCGGTGTCCACCACGCTGACCGTGCCGTCGAGGTGGTGGGTGAGGTAGGCGTGCCCGCCGTCCGGGGCGAACGCGACCGCGTAGGAGCCGGTGCCGGCGGTGACGGTGCCGGTCACCGCGCCACCGGCGGTGTCCAGGACCGTCACGACGCCGCTGCTCTGGCTGGTCACGTAGGCCCGCCCGCCGCCCGGGGCGACCGCGACGCCCGCCGGGTAGGGCGCGACGGCCACCGTGGCCGTCACGGCGGGCGGCGGCGCGGCCGCGGCGGCGGTGCCGGGCTGGACCAGCAGGGCGGCCGTGGCGGCGGCGGCGGCCGTCACGGCCGTCCAGTAGCGGCGCGGGGCCGGGCGTTGTCTCACGGAAGATCTCCAGACTCGTCGAATCGGTGCACGTCACAGCGGTGCTCGTCCCGGCCGCGCCCGTCACGCGGCGGCGGTCACGCCGGTGCGCGTCACGGTGGCGCCGGTGGCGGCGTTGTCTGTCACGGCAGCACTCGTCACGGCGGTACCGGGCGGGCCGCCCGTCGGGCGGCCCGGGGGGACGCCCGGACCGCCCGAAGCGTAGAAGGCCGACTGACTGAGTGTCAGGAGATGACTGCGATTGTCTTGAAATATTCAAACTCGGTCAGTCGGTCGTCACCCGAACTTTCCGCGGAGGACCGGCCACCCCCCTGCCTCCGGGCCGGATGAAGAACTATTGCCATGGAAACTATCGTTCGACATTCGATAGTTTTCGGCGGACTAGACTCGCTTGAGAGCACAAGCCCGTGGACACCCGAGAGGAACGGCAGCGATGACCGAGGAAGGACGGCCGGAGGTGCCCACCCGGACCCTCGTCGAGGGCATGGTCCGCGCGGACGGCACCGTCGACGCGGGCGAGCTCTACGCGGTGGCGGGCGAGCTCGGAATGACCGACCAGCAGGTCCGCCTCTGCATCAAACGGATGGCCGCCGACGGGCTGCTCGTCCAGGAGGGGCGCGGACGCCGGGCCGTCCTGCGGGAGACCGACCGGGCCCGGCGCACGGCCGAACCCGAGGTCGACTTCGTCCGCCACATGTACGCCCAGGACGCCGGGCTCGCACCGTGGGACGGCCGGTGGCACCTCGCCGCCTTCGCCGTCCCCGAGTCCGCCCGTACCGCCCGCGACGCGCTGCGCGAGTTCCTGGTCCGGCTCGGCGGCGCGGCCGTCCAGGGCGGCGTCTACGCCGGCGCCAACAGGTGGGAGCCGTACGTCGAGGCCGAGGCCGAACGGCTCGGCGTCGGGGACTGCGTCACCCTGCTCACCAGCACCGACCTGCGGGTCGGCGGCGAGAGCGACCCCCTCCGCCTGGCCCGTCGGCTCTGGCCGCTCGACGAACTCGCCGACGGCCACCGGCGCCTGGCCGCCGTCGCCGCCGACCGCCTGGCCCGGCTCACCGGCCGCTCCCCCGCCCCCACCCGGGTCGAACGCCTCGCCGTCGCCCTGGAGCTCGCCGCCGAGTTCACCCGGGCCACCGCCGACGACCCGCTGCTGCCGCCCGAGCTCCTCCCCCGCCCCTGGCCCGGCGCCGAGGCCCGCGCCCTCACCGCCGACTGCTGGCGCCTGCTGCGCCGCGCCGAGCGCGACGACCCCGCCCCCGGCCCCCGCTTCTTCCGGCGCTACGACGAGGCGATGACCGAGATCACCGGTGAGCCCCACGGCTCCTGACGATGACGGCCCGCACACGCCTCCGATCGGCGGAGGGCGTGCGGGCCGCGCTCGGGCTCGGCGGTACGGGCGCCGGGCTGGGGGCGGCGGGCTGAGGGCGCCGGGCTACGGCGTGCCCGCAGGCACCGTGGGCCTCGCCCGGTCGGCCGCGGCGCGGGCGGTGCGCTCCGCCATCAGCTCGGACGGGCGCAGCCGCCAACCGCGTTCGCGCAACGCGCCGCTGACCCGCAGGGCGATCAGCGAGTCGCCGCCGTGGGCGAGTAAGTCGTCGTCCGGCCCGAAGCCAGGCGCACGAAGCAACTCGCCCAGCAGGATCACCAGTTGGTCCACCACCGGGATGTCCCGCGGATCCGCCGGGGCAGCCTCGGCGGTCACCGGGGGGTGCTCGGCGGCGGCCAGGGCGGCGACCGCCCGGCGGTCGATCTTGCCCGAGGGGGTGAGTGGCAGCCGGTCGAGGACGAGGAACGGGCCCGGGACCATGTAGGCGGGCAGCCGGGAGCGCAGGCGGTCGCGGACCTCCTCGGGGGTGGGCCCGTCGGGAGTGCGCGAGATGCCGGCGCCCAGCGTCCGGCCACCGGCCCCGTCGTCGAGGGTGACGGCCGCGGCGGCGGTCACGCCCGGGGTGTCCAGCAGGTGACGGTCGACCTCGTCGAGCTCGATCCGGTGGCCGCGGACCTTGACCTGGTTGTCGAGCCGGCCGAGGAACTCCAGGTCCCCGCCGGGGTGGCGGACCACCTGGTCCCCCGTGCGGTACATCCGCGGGTCCGGCGCGGCCGGGGAGCCGGGCACGTCCGCGAACGGACCGGGCACGGCGGCGAAGGGGTCGGGCCGGAAGCGGTCGGCGGTCCGGTCGGGGTCGTGGAGGTAGCCGGCCGCGAGCAGCGGGCCGCCGATCCACAGCTCGCCGGGGACGCCGTCCGGGGTCGGGCGCTGCTCCTCGTCGAGGACGTGCAGCAGGCGCTCGCCCACCGGACCGCCGATCGGCAGTCCGGTGGTGCCGGGCACCGGCCGGTCGGGCGGCAGCACCAGCGCGGAGGCCGTGATCACGGCCTCCGTCGGCCCGTAGCCGTTGACCAGGGTGCAGTGCCCGAGCGGGCCGCGCCGGTGGACGCGGACGTCGTCGGCGGTGGCGCTCTCGCCGCCGACGACCACCGTGCGGACGCCGGCGAAGCCGGCCAGGTCGGCGCCCTCGGCCTCGGCGCACAGCAGCCGCCAGTAGGCGGTGGGCAGTTGGAGGACCGTCACGCCGAGGGCGCGGACCCGGTCGGCCAGCCGGGCCGCGTCGGGCGTGCCGCCGGACCGGAAGGCGAGGGTGCCGCCGGCCGCGAGGGTGGGCCAGATCTCCTCCTGGGCCACGTCGAAGCCCGCGCTGGCGAACTGCAGCACGACGTCCTCGGGGCCCAGGCCGAGCAGGTCGACGACGGCCGCGGTGTGACCGGCCAGCGCCCGGTGACCGACCAGCACGCCCTTGGGAGTGCCGGTGGAGCCGGAGGTGTAGATCACGTACGCGGGCCGGTCGCCCGCGGCCCCGGCGGGCTCCGCCGCGGCGCCGGGCCGGGCGCCGGCCAGAGCGACCGGCCCGCCGGAGCGGTCGAAGAGCGCCGCCGCGCCGGAGTCGCGCAGCAGCCGGGCGCAGTACTCGTCCGGGGCGGCCGCGTCGATCGGCAGGAACGCGGCACCGGCCAACCAGCCGCCGAGCATCGCGACGACCAGCTCGGGGCCGGCGGGCAGCCGGATGCCGACGATGTCGCCGGCACCGACCCCGAGGGCGGCGAGGTCCCGGGCGGTCCGCTCGGCGCGTTCCCGGAGTTCGGCGTAGCCCACCTCGCCGTGCTCGGTGCGCAGCGCGACGGCCGGGCGGGCCGCGGCGGCGGCCTCGGCGGCCCGGGCCTCGATCAGGTCCGGCAGCCAGGCCTGCGCGGCCACCGCGGGCCGGGTGGCGGTGTCAGTCATCGGTCCACCTCGTGTCGGTCATCGGTCCACCTCGGGTGGAAAGGGCAGGAAGGACGGGAAGAACGGGAAGGACGGGAACTGGCGGGAACGACCGGAAGGCGCGGACGAGGACCGGCGCCACTCCCCGCACCCCGGTCCCCGGGGTGACGTGCCGGCGGGCGGTCACGCCGGCTCCGGGAGCGGCTTCACGGCGACCCGCTGCCGGCCCGCCGCGGCGACCGCGAACGCGACGCCCCCGAACGCCAGCGCGCAGCCGTAGGCCGCGTGCGATCCGGTGGTGTCGGCCAGGCGCCCGCTGACCGCGGAGCCGGCGGCCACCCCGAGCCAGATCGCGGTGGCCTGCCAGGCCATCGCCTCGGTCCGGCGGGAGGCCGGGACCCCGTCCTGGACGAGCAGCATCCCGGCGACCATGGCCGGCGCCGAGGACGCGCCGGCCAGGGAGAGCACCAGGACGGCGACGACGACGTCGTTCACCAGGAGCATCGGCGCGATGCCGAGCGCCATCAGGGCCGTCGCGCCCAGCAGGATGCGGGTGGTCGACAGGTTCCACTCGCGGGCCCCGTAGGCCACGCCCGCCACCGAACTGCCGATCCCGTAGGCGGCCAGCAGCAGGCCGGCCAGCCCCTCGCGGTGCAGCTCGGTGGTGAAGGCGACGGTGGCCATGTCGATCGAGCCCCACATGGCGCCGAAGCAGAGGTTGACCCCGGCGATCACGGCGACCGGCCCGAGGAACAGGGCGCTGCCGGCCGGCCTGGGCCCGGTCGACCTCGGGGGTTCGGTGGCGGTGCCCAGCGCGAGCAGGACGCTCCCGCCGCACACCAGCACCAGCGAGCAGACGATCCCGGCGGCCGGGTCGACCCCGGTCGCCAGGAAGGTGGCGACGATCGGCCCGAAGATGAAGATCACTTCATCGACGACCGATTCGAGCGCGAACGCGGTCGACATGATCGGCGACCCCGAGAGC
>NZ_JBHXKE010000214.1:0-16344 GCF_042722765.1 Kitasatospora sp. NPDC058406 | reverse complement strand
GGCGACGAGCGTCGGGTGGATGCGGGGTCCGGACGGACGTCGGGGCACTCCCGCCCCGAGGAGGGGCGCACGGTCAGGAATCCGCCTTCACCGCCAGGACCGGGCAGGGCGAGTCCAGGAGGATCCGCTGGGCCGAGGATCCCAGGACGAACTTGCCGACGGCGCTGCGCTTCCTCAACCCGATCACCACCAGGGAGATCTCGGGGGAGGCCGCGACCTCGACGATCTCCTCCGCGGCGTCGCGTCCGCCGACCGTCTGGCGCACCTCGGAGGCGATGCCCAGATCGGCGAGGTCGCGCCGCAGCCGGTCGATGTCCTTCGGCTCGGCGAATCCCCGGTCGACGTACGAGTCGCCGCGACTGGTGTTCAGCACGAGGAGGGACTCGCCGCGGGTGCGGGCCTCCTGGAGTCCCGCGCGCAGGGCCGCCTCGCCTTCGGGAGTGGGGACGAATCCGACCAGGACGGTCATGGCCGGCCTTTCGAGGAGCGTCGGGTGGCGAGCGGACGCACGCCGTACCGGTGGACGAGCGGCCACGCCAGGACGAGCGCGATCACCGCGTAGATCGCGTAGGACACCGGTCCGCCGAGCAGGCCGGACACGTCGCCACCCGACAGCTGGAGCGAACGCCGGCCCTGGAGCTCGGCGCGGGGGCCGAGGATGACGCCGACGATCAGCGGCAGTACCGGCAGCCCGAACCGCCGCATCCCGAAGCCGACCAGACCCACCGACAGGAGCAGGAACAGGTCCAGGGGCTGGGCGTTGACGGCGTAGGCGCCCATCGAGGCGAAGAACACGATCCCCGCGTACAGGTAGGGGCGCGGGATGCGCAGCAGCCGGGCCCAGGCGGGCGCCAGCGGCAGGTTCAGCAGGAGCAGCAGCAGGTTGCCGACGAAGAGGCTGGCGATCAGGGCCCAGACCAGCTGGGACTCCCGCTCGAACAGCAGTGGGCCGGGCTGGATGCCGTGCGACTGGAACGCCGCGAGCATCACCGCGGCGGTCGCGTTGGTCGGCAGGCCGATGGCGAGCATCGGTACCAGGGTGCCTGCCGCGGAGGCGTTGTTCGCCGCCTCCGGGCCGGCGACACCCTCGATCGCGCCCTTGCCGAACTCCTCGGGGTGCTTGGTCAGCTTCTTCTCGGCGGCGTACGAGAGGAAGGTCGGGATCTCCGCGCCACCGGCCGGCATCGCCCCGAAGGGGAAGCCGAGGAGGGTGCCGCGCAGCCACGGCTTCCAGGAGCGCTTCCAGTCCGCGCGGCCCATCCACGGTACGCCGACCGGGATCACCCCGGCGGGCTTGCGCCGCAGGTGCGCCGCGACCCAGAGGGCCTCGCCGACGGCGAAGATGCCGACGGCGACCACGACCACGTCGATGCCGTCCGCGAGCTGCGGGACGCCGAAGGTGAGCCGCTGCTGTCCGGAGACCGTGTCGATTCCGACGATGCCGATGACCAGGCCGACGAGCAGCGAGGCGAAGCCCCGGATGCGGGAGGAGCCGAGTACCGCGGTGACCGCGACAAAGGACAGCATCATGATCGCGAAGTAGTCCGGTGCGCCGAGGCCGACCGCGAAGTCGACCACGAGCGGGGCCACGAACACCAGCGCCAGGGTGCCGAGCGTACCGGCCACGAAGGAACCGAGTGCCGCCGTGGCGAGTGCCTGCGCGGCCCGGCCGGCCTTCGCCATCTTGTTGCCCTCGATGGCTGTGACGACCGAGGAGGACTCGCCGGGGGTGTTCAGCAGGATCGAGGTGGTCGATCCGCCGTACATGCCCCCGTAGAAGATGCCGGCGAACATGATGAACGCCTGGGTGGGCTCCATCCCGTACGTCACCGGCAGCAGCAGGGCGACGGTCATGGCCGGTCCGATGCCGGGCAGGACCCCTACTGCGGTGCCGATCGTGACGCCGATCAGTGCCAGCAGGAGGTTCATCGGGGTGACGACGTTCGCGAACCCGTCGAGCAGGTCGGTCAGGTTGTCCATCACAGGATTCCTTGCAGCACGCCGGTTGGGAGGTTGACGCCGAGCCCGATCGCGAAGGCGTAGAAGGTGGTCAGCGACAGCCCCGACGCGATCACCGCGTTGCGCACGTAGTGCCGGTTGCCCAGGGCGAAGGCGGTTCCCCAGAACAGCAGGGCCCCGCTGATCACCCAGCCGAGGGGCTCGATCAGGACGGCGTTGACCAGGAAGGCACCGACCAGCAGGGCCACCGTGCGCCAGTCGACCGGGTTGCCGAGGTCGATGTCCTCGCCGGACTCCGGCTCGGCGCGGCCGCCGCGTGCGACGTCGACGGCGTACACCACGGCGAGCACCAGGAGCAGCGAGCCGAGCAGGACCGGCAGGGCGCGCGGACCCACCGGGTCGGTGCTGTTCGCGGTGTGGGCGATCCCGGCCGCGTCGAGGACGACCAGGCCGCCCAGCAGGGCGAGGAACACGCACACGCCGTACTGGGCGCGGTCACCGCCCGGGGACCGGTCGGGAGCCGGGGTGGTGCGCCCACCGGCGTCCGGGGTGTCCGGGGCTGCGGGCTCACCTGCGTCCGGGGTCATGCCAAGCCGAGTTCGGTGAGGATCCCGGCGACGGCCTTGTCCTGTGCTGCCAGGTAGCCGGCGAAGGCGGGGCCCGCCATGAAGGCGTCGGTCCAACCGTGCTTGGCCAGCGCGTCCTTCCAGCCCCGGGAGGCGTGCATCGCGGTCAGCGCGTCCTGCCAGACCTTCGCGTCGGCGTCGCTGATGCCGGGAGGGGCGACGATGCCGCGCCAGTTGGTGAAGACCAGGTCGATGCCCGCTGACTTCAGGGTCGGGACCTCCTTGAGGGCCTCGATCGGGCTCTCGCTGGTAACCGCGAGTACCCGGACCTGGCCGGCCTTGATCTGGTCCAGGAACTCGCCGAAGCCGCTGGCGCCGAAGGCGATCTTGTTGCCGAGGATGGCCGGGAGCAGCTCGCCGCCGCCGTCGTAGCCGATGTAGTTGACCTGCTTCGGGTCGATGCCGACCGCCTTGGCGAGCTGCATCGGAAGCAGGTGGTCTGGGCCGCCGGGCGAGGAGCCGCCGCCGACGGCGACCGCCTTGGGGTCCTTTTTCCAGACGGTGACGAGGTCGCCGATGGTCCTAAACGGGGAGTCCTTGGGCACGACGACCGCGCCCGCCTCCTCCATGAGCTTGGCGAGCGGGGTGGTCTGCGAGAGCGTGGCCTTCGACTTCGAGGCGTACGACGCACCGACGACCCCCAGGCCCATCTGCATGGCCAGCTTGCCGTTGCCCTTCTCGTTCACGATGCGCTGCAGGCCGACCGTGCCGCCGGCGCCCGGCAGGTTGAACACCTGGACGCCGGAAGCGATCCTGGCGTCCTCCATGACCTTGGTCACCGTCCGGGCGGTGGTGTCGTACCCGCTGCCGGGAGTGTTGGGGACCATCATCCGCAGACCGGTGACGGGCTCCCCGGCCTTGCCCGACGACCCCTTCTGCGCGGTGGCGCCGCAGGCACCGATCGTGAGCATGGACATGGCGACCAGGGCGCCAACGAGGGCAGCTCTGCGAGTCCTCATGGTTTGTCCCTTTCACTTGGAGCAGTCGGACGCCATGATTGTGCGACCCGGGGGTTAGCACGTCTTCGTTGTGTCGGCATTGAAGATTGAGTTAATTGTGGTCGTTACTTTTCGCCGCCATACCCTCGCGGGCGAGCTGCTGGTACTCCAGCTCGCCATCGTCGTGGTGGTCCTGCTGGCTGTCGCCGGCCTCTCGCTGGCCCAGTCGCAGTCGACCTTCAACCGGGTCGAGGGCCACCGGGTCACCGCGCTGGCCGAGCAGCTGGCCGGCATGCCCCTGGTCTCCAGCCAGCTCGTCCGGCCCGCCCCGGGCGAGACGCTCGCACCGCTCGTCCAGGCCACGCTGACCCAGTCGGGAGTCAGCTCGGTGACGATCGCCGACAACCGGGGCCGGATCGTGAGCTCCACCGACCCCACCATGATCGGCACCCGGCTGCTGCTCGGCCCCGGAGTCGCCGAGGCGCGCGGCTGGTCGGGCGACCTGGACCTCGACGGCGCCCAGCAGCTGGTGGCCCAGGTGCCGGTGATCAACCCGAACGAGCCGGACATCGGCCGGCACCTCGGCACCGTGATGATCGGAGAGGTGTCACCGACCGTCTGGCAGCGGCTGAGCGGTGCGTCCTCCTACCTGCTCACCTATCTCGGCATCGCCAGCGGGCTCGGCCTGGTGGGGTCCTGGCTGCTCGCCCGCCGCACCAAGCGCCAGACCCTCGGCCTCGAACCGCGGGAGATCGCAGGCCTCGCCGAGCACCGCGAGGCCATGCTGTACGGCATCGCGGAGGGCGTGGTCGCCCTCGACCCGCAGCTGCGGCTCACCCTGGTCAACGAGGTCGGCCGGCGGCTCCTCGACCTGCCCGAGCGCTGCGTCGGGATGAGCCTCGCCGACCTGCGGATCGAGGGCCGCCTGCACGACGTCCTCGCCGGTCCGGACGGCGACGCCGACGAGCGGCGCGACGAGGTGGTCATCCGCGGCGGCCGGGTCCTGGTGATGAACCGGATGGCCGTCACCAAGGACGGCCGCCGGCTCGGCTCCGTCACCACCCTGCGGGACCGCACCGAACTGGCGCAGCTGGAGCGCGAGATCGGATCGTTCCGCAGTTCCGCCGAGCTGCTGCGAGCGCAGGCCCACGAGTTCGCCAACCAGCTGCACACCATCTCCGGGCTGATACAGATCGGCAGGCACGACGAGGTGGTGCCGTACGTCCGCGCGCTGAGCCGGCACCGCCAGTCGCTGGACACCGCTGTGACCGGACGGGTCCGCGACCTGACCGTCGGCGCCCTGCTGATCGCGAAGTCCTCGCTGGCAGCCGAGCGCAAGGTCGTCCTGCGGGTCTCGGAGCAGACGGCGCTGGACCGGTTGGCCCCGGTAGATTCGGTGGACGTGGCGACCGTGGTGGGCAACCTCGTGGACAACGCCGTGGACGCTGCGGCGGCGGGCCACGACGGTCACGAGGCCTGGGTTGAGGTCGAACTGCGGCAGGACGCGTCCAGCGTGGAGATCGTGGTGCGCGACTCGGGCCCCGGCGTGGCGCCCGAACTGGCCCGGGAGGTCTTCTCGCACGGTTTCACCACGAAGGCCGCCCAGGAGGGCGAGCGCGGCATCGGGCTGGCGCTCACCCGGATCGTCTGCCGGCGGCGCGGCGGCGAGGTCGCGGTGACCAACACACCGGACGGCGCCATGTTCGCCGCGCGGATGTCCGTCGGCCGGACTGCCGGCAGCGCGGACGCCAGCGCCGGTGGCAGCACCGACGGCAGGGCCGCAGGCAGCACCGACGGCCGTCCTGTCGGCAGCACCGTCGGCCGGACTGCCGACACGGCACTGGAAGGAGCCTCCGGATGATCGATGTCCTGGTCGTCGACGACGACTTCATGGTGGCCGGCATCCACCGGACCTTCGTCGAGCGCGTCGAGCCCTTCCGGGTCGTCGGGACGGCGAACACCGGTGAGCAGGCGATCGCGGCGGTCGCCGCGTTGCGCCCCGACCTGATCCTGCTCGACCTCTACCTTCCGGACATGTTCGGCCTGGACGTCATCCCCCGGCTGCGGGCCGACGGGCACGACTGCGACGTCATGGTGATCAGCGCCTCGCGCGAGGTGGAGTCGGTCCGCCGCTCCGTCCGCCAGGGCGTGGTCGACTACCTGCTGAAGCCGTTCGACTTCGAGGACCTGCGGCCCCGGCTGGAGCGCTACGCGGCCCAGCGCACCAGCCTGCTCACCACCGTCCTGCGAGGCCAGACCGACGTGGACCGGGTACTGACCGGGGCCGGCCCGCCGGCGCCGGGCGTCGCGCTGCCCAAGGGCATGAGCGTGGAGACCGCGGAGCTGATCAGGCGCACCCTGTGCGACACCGAAGGAACGCTGTCCGCCTCCGAGTGCGCGGCCCGTACCGGCATCTCGCGGGTCAGTGCCCGCCGCTACCTCGAACACCTCCTCGACACCGGTCGGGCCGAGGTGACCCTGCGTTACGGAGCGGCCGGCCGCCCGGAGCGCCGCTACGGCTGGTTCGCCTGAGCGCCCCGCAGCTGCGGGGCTCGCGCACCGGGCGAGGGGCGTCGGACGCCCAGGTCCCGGGCGGGCGGGCAGGTCGGCGGCAGCCGGTGCCTGGCATGATCGCGTGATGAGTGATGACCAGCGCATCCACCCCTCCAAGACCGCCGGTGACCGCACGTCACTGACTGCGTTCCTCGACTACCAGCGCGCAACGCTGGCCAGGAAGTGCCAGGGGCTGACCGGCGAGCAGTTGAAGTGCACGGCCGTGCCGACCTCGGGCCTGTCGCTGCTCGGCCTGGTGCGGCATGCGGCCGAGGTGGAGCGGAGCTGGTTCCGGTGGGTGCTGAAGGGCGAGGACCTCAAGCCGCTGTGGCCCAGGGTCGGCGACGGGTTCGGCGAGTTCCATGTCGGCGCCGACGTCGACGATGGGTTCGCGCTCTGGCGCGAGGCGTGCGAGGACTCCCGCACCGCCGCTGACGCGGTCGGGTCCCTCGACGACACGGTGGACTTCCGGGGCGAGACCACTGGTCGCCTGCCTGCGCACCGGGCGGGCACTTTGAGAGCCTCGGTCAAGGCCAGGGAACAAGCCGCAAGGGCATGTCACCGCGGATGTCGTCCTCAGTGAACGTCCTCTCAGACATCTCCCTCAACTGCCTGGGGGCCTCGTCCGTTCTCCTCTGGCCCACGACCGTCCGGCCGTCACTCGATCGGTGGCCACTCTGAAAAGGCTCAATGTTTCCGCTGTTGTCACGTCGGCGAGGCATGGGCACTCAGCTCGAACCAGACGACCTTGCCTCGGGGCACAAAGTGGTGGCCCCAGTCCCCGGCCAGTGATTCGACCAACTGAAGTCCCCGGCCACTCTCCTCACCCGGCTCGGCCGGGCGCGGTCTGGGCGGCCGCAGCGAATCGTCGGTGACGCCGCAGCGCACGCATGAGCCGTCCACTGTCCAGCTGAGCCCTACGGGTCCGGCCCCGTGCCGGAGCGCATTGGTCACGAGTTCGGTCACGAGCAGCATCGCGGTCTCGCGGCATTCGTCGTCGACCAGCCAACGGCTCAGTTGCTCACGGGTGAGACGGCGGGCCTGGCCTGCCACGGCTGGCCCCCGGGGCAGGGTCCAGGCGACTGCGTTCCGGCCTTCGGAGTGGTCCTGCCGCTTCGGGGATCGCACCTGGTGGTCACAGTGTGTGGTGGGGGCGGTCAGGGTTGAGGACGTCAGGGTGGGGGTTTCGGTGAGGTCCACGGCCGGGCTCCCTTTGCTTCGTCTGTTCGGGGCGTCTTCAACGCTCCGTGACCGGCGTCAGAGCGAACACGGGGGAACTACTCATGTTCTGTGCTCATACTGAAGAGGGTCATGTGCGGATACGCGGGTCTCGCGGGGCCTGGGAGCCCGGCAGCGCGAGGCGGCCGGCTCCGGAGAGTCCTAATCCTGTGGGCGCTGAGGTGGATCATGGTTGTGGACGTACCGACCGCCGGTGGGGCGGGGTTGCCGGCCGAGGTGGACAGTTTCGTCGGCCGGCATGGTGAGCTGGCCGAGGTGACTGGGCTGCTCGCACGGTCACGACTGGTGACGCTGATCGGCCCGGGTGGTGTCGGCAAGACCCGGCTTGCCGTGCGGGCGGCCACGGAGGCGGGCGGGTCGTTCGAGGACGGTGTGTGTCTGGTCGAGTTCGCGCTGCTGCGGGATCGCCTGCTGGTGGCACAGAGCGTCGTGGACGCATTGGACATCCAGGACCGCTCCGGCCGGGCGCCGGAGACGGTCGTGGCCCGCTATCTGGCCGGGCGCCGCCTGCTGCTGGTGCTTGACAACTGCGAACACCTGGCCGAACCCTGCGCGCGGTTGGTGGAGAGCCTGTTGCGGGCCGCTCCCGGGCTGAAGGCATTGGTCACGAGCCGGCAGAGACTGGCCGTTGCGGGAGAGCACGTGTTCACCGTTGCGCCGATGCGTACGCCCGGCGAGGAGCGGCTGCCGGGTCATCGGGCTGTGCGGCAGTTCGAGGCGGTGGCGCTGTTCGAGCAGCGGGCGGCCGCCGCCCTGCCCGGGTTCTCCGTCACCGACGCCAATGCCGGGACCGTGGCGCGACTCGTTGCCGCGCTGGACGGCATCCCGTTGGCGATCGAGCTGGCCGCGTCCTGGCTTCGGGTGCTCACGGTCGACACGTTGCTGAGCCGGCTGACCGACCGCTCCACCCTCCTGAGCACCGCAGCCGCCGGGGCCCAGCCCGGCCGGCGGACCTTGCGGGAGATGATGGACTGGAGTTTCGATCTCTGCTCGGCGCAGGAGCGACTGCTGTGGGCGCGGGTATCGGTCTTCTCCGGGGGCTTCGACCTGGCCGCCGCCGAGGCGGTGTGCTCCGGTAACGGCATCCCCAGGTCCGCGATTCTGCAACTGATGGCGGGCCTGGTCGACAAATCCGTGCTCAGCCGGCAGGAGAGCCGTGGGGGCGTGCGGTTCAAGCTCCTGGAGACTGTCCGCGAATACGGTGACGAGCACCTGGCACCGCTGGCCGAGCGCGAACGTGTGCGCCGCAGCCACCGGGACTACTTCCAGGGCCTGCTGGACCGGATGCGGAACCACTGGTACAGCGTGGAGCAGGTGGCATGGTTCACTCGGATGCGTGCCGAGCACGCCAACCTCCGGGCCGCCCTGGAGTTCAGCTCCACAGACCCCGACGAGGCGGCCGTGGGACTGGCGATGGTCGAGGAAGCGTTTGATTACTGGGTCGCGCTCGGCGCCCAGAGCGAGGCCGAGCAATGGCTGCAGCGGCTGCTCGCGCTCGCCGGCGACGCCGGCGCGGTCCGCACCCGGGCCATGGGCGTGCAGGCCTGCTTCGCCCTCTATCAGGGCGGCCTCACCGAGACCCGGTCGCTGCTGCCAGCACTTCGCGAGCGCGCCGAACGCCTGGGTGACGAGCAACAGATCGCCTGGGAAACATACCTCCGGGGAATGGCCATGGGGCACGACGATCCAGGGCCTGCGGCTATCCGCGTCCTCGAGGAGGCAATCCGCCTGCAACGGGGATGCAACGACCTCGTCGCGGTCGCGAAAACCCAGGTCACACTAGCCACGGTCGCGAGCCTGGCGGGAGACGTCGAACGCGCACTGTCCGTCAGCAGGGACGCCGTGGCACTCACCGAGTCCTGGGGGGAAAGCTACCTGCGTTCCTACGCTGTCGCCTCGGAGGCGTTCGCGGTATGGATGATCGGGGACCTGCCCGCGGCCTACGCCCTGGTTCGGGAGGCGATCCGCCTCAAGCAGCCCTTCCGCGACCGCGTGGGGCTGGGCATGTGCGTGGAGCTTGCCTTCTGGATCGCCGCCCAGAGCGGAGCCAACGAGCGGGCCGCCCGCCTGTCGGGCATCCTTAACGGGCTCTTGGCGAGCCTGGGCGGCACCATGCGCGAAACAGCACCGTCCATGGTCGAGGCGCACGAGGCATTCGAGTCGCAGGTGCGTGCGGCGCTGGGCGGTCGGGTGTTCCAAGCCGCCGTCGACCGCGGAGCACAACTGACTCCCGACCAGGTCACCGCCGATTTGCTGCGCGAGGAGACGCCCAAGGCGGCCGACGATCCGCACGAGGTCCGGCTGACACGTCGCGAGCGGCAGGTCGCGGCCCTGATCGCGGAAGGGAAGAGCAACAAGGAGATCTCCGCAGCCCTGGTGATCTCGCTACGGACCGCAGAGAACCACGTCGAACACATTCTCGCAAAGCTCGGCTTCACCTCCCGCTCCCAGATCGCCGTGTGGATCTCCCAGCAGGCGGCACGGTCGGCCGAGAGTACGGCAGGCGAGACACCCTGAGAAGAGCGGTCGAATCGGTACGCACGTGCCGACCACACCCGACCACCTCACCAAGCCGCGCTCCTGGCGGCCCGCCGCCCCGGCGCTGACGCCGGCGGCATCGACACCTGGTGGTGAAAGCAGGCGTGCAAAGCGCCCACGCCGAGTACTGTCTGAGCTGCTCCGGCTTGCGTCCGACGATGCTCTCGTCGACGACGTGGTACTGCGCGTTGGCACCCGGACGGTCGATCGCGCCCGCGTAGAAGACCTCATCGCCGACCGCGAACAGCTCGGCACGGTCGCCGACTGCGACGACCGTGCCGGCCGCGTCCCAGCCCAGCACCTTGAGCCGGCCGCCGGGGTCGCTGTTGCGGCGCACCGTGTAGTCGACCGGGTTCACCGCGACGGCCTCGACCCGGACGAGCAGGTCGTGCGGGCACGGCTGCGGCACGGGCAGTTCGACGTCCACCAGGCTCGCGGCGCCCCGTCCGGCAGGCTTGCGCGGTAGGCGACCGTCGCATCGTCTCGTTCGGCATCTTCTTCATTTCGTTCCTCCTCATGGTGATCGTCCCTTCCGGACCGGCCGCCTGCGGCGTCATCCCACGACGGCAGCGATGGCTTCCTCGGCGACAGCGGCGGCGCTCGCCGGATTCTGCCCGGTGATCAGGCGACCGTCGGTGGTGACCTGGTACTCCCCGTTGCCCGCGGCGAGGACCTCGGCCCCGAGGTCCTCCAGTCGGGACTGCAGCAGGAAGGGAACGACGCCGTCGAGGCCGATGGCACGCTCTTCAGCGTCCGTGAAGGCTGCGATCCTGCGGTTCGCGACGAGCAGTGAACCGTCGGACAGCCGCAAGGAGGTCAGCGCGGACGCCCCGTGGCAGACCGACGCGACGACCCCGCCCCGCTCGTACACGTGCGCGGCCAGCCGAGACAGCGGCACCTTCCCGGGGAAGTCCCACATCGAGCCGTGGCCGCCGACGAAGTAGACGACGTCGCAGCCGGTGGGGTCGGTGTGGAGGAAGGCAGGCGCGGAGTCCAGCTTCGCCCGAATGACGGGATCGCGCGCCCACGCGGCCTGTCCGGGATCCGAGGGGTCGCCGAACCCGTCCTCCGGAGGACGGCCGCCGCGCACGGTCGTGATGTCCGTCCGCCACCCCGCAGCGGCGAAGACGCGCCATGCATCGGCGGCCTCCGAGACGGTGTAGCCGGTGGCTCTGCCCGAGTCACCCAGCTGTCCATGGCTGGTCATCACCAGGAGGGCGCGGTGCTGGGGGATGTTCGCGATGCTCATCGCAGGTCCTTCTCCGACGGTCCGGCCCCTGACCGGGGTCCGGAAGGCTGCCAGCCGGGAAGCCGACGATCTGGGAGGAAAAGTACCCCCCGGGGGCGTAGTAACCGGCAAGGGAGATTAATTTCCCATGGGAAGTGCACAGGTGGGGGGCTGTTGTCGCGAGAGAGTGCGGAGGCTGCGGCCATGAGCAGCTCGTCGGAGCGGGCACGACCAGCATGACGTCGACGCTGTGCAGTGCCCGTGCCACGAGGTACTCGATCTCCCTGCCGACGATGGTCCGCGCCGGCGATCGGAGCCGTGGAGGACGGCCCGAGCGGAATGACCGGGCCGCCAACCGCACACGGAAAGGCTCCGTCGGTGGCGGCCGGTCGCCTTGCGCACCGCCACTGCGGAGGGCCGGGGCGACCACGGGTCCGGCCGCTGCGGGGCGGCCCGGTCGGAGGCTCAGGCCAGGCGGCGGCGGACGGCGGCGGACAGACGGTCGACCGCCACGACCAGCACCAGCACCACCAGGATGTGGGTGAGCATCTCGTCGAACCGGAACAGCTTGATCGACTGGTTGATCAGGAAGCCGATGCCCCCGGCGCCGACCAGCCCGAGGACCAGCGAGGCACGGACGTTCACGTCCAGTCGGTAGAGCAGCAGTCCGGTCAACCGGGGGGTGGCGATCGGCAGCAAGGCGTGCAGGGCGACCTGGACGCGGCTGGCACCCGCCAACCTGAGCGCCTGCGATGGACCGGGGTCGGCGTCCTCTATCGCCTCGGCCCACAGCTTGCCCATGACACCGACGTTGTGACAGACCAGCGCGAGGACACCGGGGAACGGACCCAGGCCGACGGCGGTGACGAAGACGAGCGCGAAGACCACGTCCGGCACGGAGCGCAGGAAGGACAGCAGCGAGCGCGCCGCCTGGTAGACGACACCGGACGGGGCGACGTCGCGAGCGGCGAGCAGGGCCAGGGCCAGGGACGGCGGGATCGACAGGGTGGTACCGAGCAGGCCGATCCACAGCGTGACCAGCGCCGCGGACAGGCTCGGCTGCAGGACCGCCCAGTCGAGCCTGGGCGGGAAGGACTCGCCGAGGAAGTCGGCCATGCCGTGCCAGCCCTCCGCCAGCGCGGCGAGCGACATGTCCGTGGTGTTCCACGCGACCACGTGCGCGGAGGCCACGGCGGCTGTCACGATCAGCGCCTTGACCAGGGTGCGGGGCCGCCGGGGGCGGGGCGGGACGGGGAGGCCGCGAACGGCGCTGGACACAGGGGTCATGACAGGCTTTCGGCGAGTGCGGGCTGGTAGATGATGTCGACATTCTGGTCCGGCGGGCCGTCCAGCAGCACCCGGCCGTCGCTCAGGCCGATGACGCGGTCGGCGTGCCGGGCGGCGAGTGCGGGCTGGTGCAGCGCGGCGACGACGGCGAGCCGTTCCTGGTGGGCGAGTTCGGCGAGCAGCGCCAGCACCTGCTCGGACGCTGCCGGGTCGAGGGCGGAAACCGGCTCGTCGGCGAGGATCACCTCGGGGCGCTGGCACAGTGCCCGGGCGACGGCGACGCGCTGCTGCTGGCCGCCGGAGAGCCGGCCGGCCCGGTCGTGGGCGCGGTCGGCGAGCCCGACCCGGTCCAGGCAGGCCATCGCCTCCTCACGCAGTTCCTGCGGGAACAGGCGGGGGTGGAGCGAGTGCCGCAGCGGCAGCCGCCCCAGGGCCCCGGTGCAGACGTTGTCGAGGACGGAGCGCCGGGGGACGAGGTGGGTCTGTTGGAAGACCATGGCGAGGGCGAGCGGGTCGCCCGCCCTGCCGTCGACGGTCACGGTGCCCTCCGCCACCGGTTCCAGCCCGGCGGCCGCGCGCAGCAGGGTGGACTTCCCGCAGCCGTTGGCGCCGAGCACGGCGAGGAACTCGCCGCGCGGGACGGTGACGTCCACCCCGCGCAGGACCTCCCGCGGGCCGTACCGCACCGTGATGTCGGAGAGCACCAGCATCAGAGGTCCTTGTCGGTCAGGTTGAGGGTGGCCGCCAGTTCGAACAACGGCTGGTAGGTGGACTTGTCGACGGCGACCAGGGGTGCCGCGGGGCTGACGTTCAGCAGGGCGCCGATCTGCCCGACCTTCTCGCTGGGCAGGTGCAGGAGAGCGTCGGCGACGGCCTTCTTGAACGCGGGGTCGAGGTTGCCGCGAACGGTGATGGGGTCGTTGGGGATGGGGTCGGAGGCCCAGATCTTGCGGAACTTCGCCGGGTCGAAGGTCTTGGACTGGGTGGCGCTGGCCAGTTGCTGGGAGTTGATCTCGGCGGCGTCGACGGTGCCCTTCGCCAGGGCCAGCAGCGCCTCGGCGTGGCCGCCGGCGTAGTTGGACTTGACGTCGGAGGTCTTCAGGCCTGCGTCGGCCAGCGCCTTGCGGGGCAGCGCGTCGCCGGAGGTGGAACCGACGGAGGACAGCGCGAGCGAGTGCCCGGCGAGGTCCTTGATCTCGCGGACGGCGGAGTCGGCGGGCACCCAGATGCCCGCGGTGTAGCTGGAGACCTTGCCGCCGGTGTCGCCGAACGAGGCGATGGCCTCGGCGCCGGCGCGCTGGCTGGCGAAGACGTAGCCGAGCGGGCCGAACATGGCGACGTCGAGCTTGCCGTTCTGCAGGGCGAGCACCTCGGCGGCGTAGTCCTCGGTGATGGTGAGCTCGACGGGGCAGTTGAGCCGCTCGCCGAGGGCGTCGGCCAGGACCTTGGCAGCAGGGGTGAGCTTGGCGGGGTCTTCGAAGGGCTCCACGCCGAAGCGGATCCTTCCACCCGGGCAGGTGGCGGACTTGCCGTCGGCGGCTTCGCCGTCGGCGCCGCAGGCGGTGAGGGACAGCGCGGCGAGGGCGCCGGTGACGGTGAGGACGAGGGGACGAAGACGCATGGGGGGCTCCGAGGTGAGCTGCGAGGAGAGGGCCCGGGTCGAGGTGCAGCCCGGCATCACCGGGGCGCCGTTCTTGGGCTGGCACCGGAACGCTGGCAGGTGTCGCGAGCCCAGGTCAACCACTTGTTGTGACAAGTCACTTCCTGTTCACCCGACCGTGACCAGCACGTCCGGAGGCCGGCGCGGCCCCGCGCGCGTTGATGCTCTGTCGCCCAGGTCACCGAATGCGGACCAGTGGCCTGTACATGCCGGCGGGGCCTGCGCGCGGGCGCCTTGGCGGCATCCACCCTGGAGCCACCTGGATGAACACTGCATGACTTGTAGTAATAGGTTCTTGATGGCGATCCCCCTCGCTGCCACGGTTGCCGCCAAAGGAGGAACTCCCATGAACCCAGACGGAATACACAGACGGTCCTTCCTGGTCGGCGGCGCAGCTGCCCTGACCACCGCCGTCGCCGCCCTTCCCGCCCATGCCGCCGTCGCCGCGCCGCCGCGTGCCGCGGTGCTGGAGTACGCCGACCAGTGGACCAAGGCCACCGGCTTGGCCGAACTGCTGCGCCGGGCCGGCTTCACGGTGGTCCCGTTGGACACGACCCGGTCCGCGAGCGCCCAGGGCGTCGACCTGATCGCCTTCGGCAGCTTCACCAACAACGGCTCCCAGTACCCGGGTTACGTGGCGGCGCAGGCCGCCTCGCTGCGTGACTTCGTGGCCGGTGGCGGTGTGGTCCTCGACCTCGCCCAGTCCGACCAGTTCGGCGCCGCGGTCTCCTACCTGCCGGCCGCACTCGGGGCGGTGCGTACCGATGCCGATTACGACACCGTGCTGCCGGTCGCCGCCGACCACCCGCTCGTCGCGGCGCTACCGGTCAGCTCCGGCAGGGTGTTCACCGGCCGGGCCGCCGGCATCCGGGTCAGCTGGGAGACCGTCGGCTCGTGGCGTTCCATGCGGGTGCTGATGGCCTGCCACGTGGGCGGCGCCAACCCCTGTCTGCTTGAGGGCACGCACGGCGCGGGCCGGTTCCTCGTCGCCAGCCTGACCGTCGACAAGTGCTTCGACAGCAGCGGCGCCGCGATCCAGCCGACCGCCGCGGTGCGGGACAGCGTCACCTTCTTCACCGCGCTGGCGGGCTACGTCGGCCGGGTGCGTGCGGGTACCGCCCCCGCTGTGACCCCCACCCCGATGCCGGGGCAGGCCGCGGTCGGCCCGCTGGTGGGACACGTCGGCACCACCACCGCGCGCATCTGGGCCCGTCCCGGCCTGGACCCTGCGGTCCACCCCGTCTGGCGTTGCACCGTACGCCGGGCCGACGGCTGGTCGAAGGTCGTCGACGCGTCGATCTCCACCGCCAACGACAACACCCTGCTCACCGACATCCCCGGCCTCCGGGCGGCCACCCACTACGAGTTCACCCTCGCCCCGAAAGTCCCGGCCCCCGGGTTCATCCCGCTGACCGGCTCCTTCAGCACCGCGCCGGCCGACGGGGCGCCCGCCGTGGTGACCATGGGTCTGGGCTCGTGCGCCCCGTCCACCCCGAACACGGTGTGGACCCGCGTCATTGACGAGGGCTGCGACAGCTTCGTGCTGCTCGGCGACACCCCCTACATCGACTCCGGCGACCTCGCCGTCGCCCGTACCAGGCACCGCGAGTTCCTCGCTCAGCCGGAGCTCGCGCAGATGGTCTCCACCATGCCGACCTGGGGCACCTGGGACGACCACGACTTCGGCGTCAACGCCAGCAACGGCTCCTTCGCCGGCAAGGTCAACACCCGCACGGCCTTCGTCGACTACCGCGCCAACGCCTCCTTCGGCCACGCCGCCGACGGCAGCCGCCTGACCACCAGAACGGCCGGCCAGGCCGTCTACACCTCCTTCCGCCGCGGCCCCATCGAGGTCTTCCTGCTCGATCCCCGCTGGTTCAGCAGTACCGGCCCCAGCTGGGCCGACCCCACACGGACCACCTGCCTAGGCCAGGCCCAGTGGGACTGGCTGCGCGCCTCGCTGCGGGCCAGCACCGCCCCGTTCAAGGCGATTGCCTCCGGCATGGTCTGGGACGACAAGGGCAATGCGGAGACCGACGACTGGGCCACCTACCAGCACGAGAAGGACGCGATCCTTGACTTCCTCGCCGCCGAGCGGATCCCCGGCTGCTTCCTGGTCAGCGGTGACATCCACGTCTCCCGTGCGCTGAACTACGGGCCCCGGATCGGCTACGACCTGTGGCAGTTCATCGTGAGCCCGCTGCACGACCGCACCATCGCCGGTTGGAGGCCCAGCGCGCGAGCCCGATGATCTGCGGCTGTAGGAAGAACAGCCCCCAGAGCCCGTAGACGATGCTGGGGATCGCCGCCATCAGG
>NZ_JBHXKE010000213.1:0-16517 GCF_042722765.1 Kitasatospora sp. NPDC058406 | reverse complement strand
GTGCCCTTCCGTCCGGGTACCGCGCTCTTCGGACTTCCGGCGAGCCCCTTCCAGGCCGTGCCCGCCCCGGCGGCGGCCGGGGCGGCAGGCGCGGCCGGGAGCGGCGCGGCGGGTGCCCCGGGTGGTGCCGCGAATGGTGGGGCGGGTGGCGCGGGCGCCGACGCCCTGAACCCCGGTGCGGGCGATACGGGCGTGGGTTCCGGCAGTTCGGGTGGAGGAGTGGCTGCGGCCGCCCAGGGGCCGGAAGGCTCGCCGTTCGACTGGGAGAGCGGATGGGGCACCGGCGAAGTGCTGATGCTGCTGATGGCGATCATGCTTCCGGTCCTTGTGGTCCTGGCCGCCGCCACGATGGTGCGCAAGCGCCCCGGTGGTGGCCCCGGAGGCCGTAGTGGATCATGAACCTCTGAGGGAGAGCCCGTAGATGTGGGTCAACGTCGTCGCGGTGCTGGCCGGTGCGGCTCTCGCCGTAGTGATCGGTCTCGGTATCGGGCGGCTTCGCTCCTCCCCGGACGACGAGGGGAACTCGTCCGCGGTCGGCTTCGTGAGTGCGGCCGTGCTCGGGTTCTTCGCCCTCTTCACGGGCTTCGCCGTCGCCGGCGCCTGGCAGGAGCTCAGCGACGCGCGTCGGCACACCTACGAGGAGTCCCGCGCGCTCACCGAGGTGTACTGGTCCGCGCGGCTGCTGCCGGGACCGGACCGTCCGGTGGTACGGCAGCGGCTGCGGGCGTACACCCGGCAGGTGATCGACGAGGAGTGGGTGCAGCTGGGGCAGGGGCACGGCAGTGCCGAGGCGTGGGTGTCGATCGACCGGGTCCGGGTCGCGGCGGACGCGGTACGGACCGAGGACCCGGTCGAACTCGGTGCCAAGGCGGACACGTTGAGAGGGCTGGAGGATGCCTACGCACGGCGGACGGCCCGGCTGGCCGACGTCGGCTCGCGGGCGCCGACACTGGAGTTGTGGGGTCTGGTGGTGGGAGCGGTGGTCGTGCTGGCCGTGCCGCCGCTGATCGGGCTGACAGCCGGCGGGCGCAATCTGGTGCTGATGGGGTTCATGGGCGCTGCGGTGGCGTTCGCGGTCGGTCTGGTGTTCCAGCTCAGCGGCCCGTTCGACGGCACGGTGAAGGTCGAACCGGCGGCGTTCGAACTCGCGCTCACCCGGTACGAGCAGATCGACGTCGGCGACCGCGGTGCGGTCGGGCCGCCCCTCCCGTGACCCTCCGGCCCCGCCCACCGGCCGGCCGGTGCGCGGCGGACGGGGCGGGAGGATCGACGGACGGGGACGTGTCGTCGTGTGCGGACAGGGCTTGCGGGCGCTCTCTCAGGAGACGCCGAGCTCGCGGGCGATGAGCATGCGCTGGACCTCCGAGGTGCCCTCGCCGATTTCAAGGATCTTGCAGTCGCGCCAGAAGCGGGCGACCGGGAACTCGTTCATGAAGCCGTACCCGCCGTGGATCTGGGTCGCCTCGCGGGCGTTGTCGACGGCGGCCTCCGACGAGTACAGCTTGGCGATCGCGGCCTCCTTCTTGAACGGTTCCGAGTGCAGCAGCCGGGACGCGGCGTCCCGCCAGGCGAGGCGGGAGGTGTGGGCGCGCAGCTCCATGTCGGCGAGCTTGAACTGGATCGCCTGGTTGGTGCCGATCGTCCGGCCGAAGGCCCGGCGCGTACCGGCGTAGGAGACGGACTGGTCCACGCAGCCCTGGGCCAGGCCGGTGGCCAGGGCGGCGATCGCGATGCGGCCCTCGTCGAGGATCCGCAGGAACTGGGCGTAGCCGCGGCCGCGCTCACCCAGCAGGTTGGCCGCGGGGACGCGGCAGTCGGTAAAGGACAGTTCGCGGGTGTCGGATGCGTTCCATCCGACCTTCGAGTACTTCTTCGACACCTGGAACCCGGGGGTGCCGCTGGGCACGATGATGGAGGAGATCTCGCGCCGTGGCGAGGAGAATTCGCCCCCTTCACTCGAACGAGCGAGCGGTTCGGTGAGCGCGGTGACGGTGACCAGACCGGTGATGTCGGTGCCGGAGTTGGTGATGAAGCACTTGGTGCCGTTGATCACCCACTCGTCGGTGGCCTCGTCGTACCGGGCGGTGGTGCGGGTGGCGCCCGCGTCGGAACCGCCCTCGGGCTCGGTCAGTCCGAACGCGCCGAGCAGCTCGCCGGAGGTCAGGCGGGGCAGCCACTCGCGCTTCTGCTCCTCCGTCCCGAAGCGGTAGATCGGCATCGCTCCGAGCGAGACCGCCGCCTCCAGGGTGATGGCGACCGAGGAGTCGACCCGGGCGAGCTCCTCCAGCGTCAGGCAGAGCGCGAAGTAGTCGCCGCCCATGCCGCCGTACTCCTCGGGGAAGGGCAGGCCGAACAGGCCCATCCGTCCCATCTCCCGGACGATCTCGTAGGGGAACTCGCCCTGCTCGTAGTACTCGCCGATCTTCGGGGCGACCACGTCCTGGGCGAATTCGGCCACGGTGCGCCGCAGTTCCTCGTGCTCGGTGTTCAACCGGTGGTCGAGCATGATGATCCTCCTGAGGCCCCGCCGGGTGGGCGCGGGCTTGATCGGGACGACCGCCGTCCGTTCGGTGGTGTGGCGGACGCGCGGTGTGATGAGGGGGGAAGGGCGGGGCCCGGACGAGCGGATGGGCGGCCGGGGACCCCCGCCGGCGTCAGTCCTGTCCGGCGCCGGGGCCCAGCAGGGCCCGGACCGTCCGGGAGGGGCTCGGGCGACCGAGCCGTCTCGCCATCCAGCCGCTGGTGGCGACCAGGGCGCGGAGGTCGACACCGGTGCGGATGCCGAGTCCGTGCAGCATCCACACCAGGTCCTCGGTGGCCAGGTTCCCGGTGGCGCTCTTGGCGTACGGGCAGCCGCCCAGGCCGCCCGCCGAGGCGTCGACCACCGTGATCCCGGAGCGCAGCGCGGCCAGCGTGTTGCTGAGCGCCTGGCCGTAGGTGTCGTGGAAGTGCACCGCGAGCCGTCCCGCCGGCACCCCTGCCTCGGCGAACCCGTCCAGCAGGGCGGTGACCTGGCCCGGGGTGGCCACGCCGATGGTGTCGCCGAGGCTCAGCTCGGTGCAGCCCATCTCCAGCAGCCGCACCCCGAAACCGATCACCTGGGCGGGCGGGACCGGGCCCTCCCAGGGGTCGCCGAAGCACATCGACAGGTAGCCGCGGACCCGGACCCCGGCGGCCGTGGCGCGCTCCACCACGGGCCGGAACATCTCCATCGCCTCGTCCGCCGACCGGTTGAGGTTGCGTCGGGCGAACGTCTCGGTGGCGCTGGCGAAGACCGCGACGTCCTCGGCGCGGTGGGCCAGCGCACGGTCCAGCCCGCGCTCGTTGGGCACCAGGACCGGCAGGCGCAGCCCGGGACGCCCGCTCGGCAGACCGGCGAGCCGGGGCATCAGCTCCTCGGCGTCGGCGAGCTGGGGTACCCACTTCGGGTGAACGAAGCTGGTGGCCTCGACGGTCCGCAGGCCGGCGTCGGCGAGCCGGGCGATGAACTCGGCCTTGACCTCGACCGGGACGAGGGCGCTCTCGTTCTGCAGCCCGTCTCGCGGTCCGACCTCGTGGATCCGGACCTCCGCGGGCAGGCCGGGCGCCCGGACCGGGGCCGGCAGGCCCAGGTCGAGCGCGTCGGGCTCGTGCGCGGGGGTGGCGGCGGTCACGGCCGCACCTCGGCTCCGGCGCCCTCGGCGGGGGCCGGTGCGGCCCCGGCGGGGGTGACCACGACCAGCAGTTCCTCCATCGCGACGGTGGCGCCCGCGGTGGCCCGCAGCTCGCTCACCGTCCCGTCGTGCGGGGCGGCGATCACGTGTTCCATCTTCATGGCCTCCAGGACGAGCAGGGGCTGGCCCTTGCGGACGGTCTCGCCGGCCGTGGTCTTCACGACCGTGACGGTGCCGGGCATCGGTGCGGTCAGGGCGCCGTGGTGGGCCGCGCCGGCGGCGGCGTTCCCGCCGACGGCGTCGTGGCCGTGCACCGGCCAGGCGTCGCCGTCGATCCCGAGCCACGTCACCGGACCGGCCGCGGTGCCGGGGGCCCGGTCGGCGGCCAGCGCGAAGGTCGTCCGCAGGCCGTCCACGGTGAGGCGGAGCCGGTCGCCGGACCGGGTGGCCCGGGCGCGGTGGACCGGCCCGGCGCCGAGCCGGATCTCCACCGCGGGGGCGACGCCGGGCGGATTGTCGGTGGCCTCGGATACGTTGCCCGCAGTGATCGAACGGATGCGCACCGACACCGGGTCCTGGCCGGGGGCACGGAGTCGGTGGGTGGTCCAGGCGGGGGCGCCGCCCAGGCGCCAGCCGGAGGGAAGGGAGAAGGGGTCGGTCCAGCCGTCGTGGTCGGCGGCGGGGGTCAGGTCCAGGTGCCGTGCGAGCGCGGCGGCGTAGTAGAGGAGGTGGGCGGGTGTCGGTGACCCGGGCGGCAGCGCGTCGGGTGCCGCGGCCTCCGGGGCTCCGGATGCCGGGGCTTCCGGGGCTTCGGTGTCCGGTGCGGGCGCGGCGGCCGGGGAGTAGGGCGAGGCGAGCAGCCCGGGCTGCTGCTGCGCGGTCTGCTCCACCAGGCCGGTGTCGAGCCGTCCGGCGGCGACCTCGGGGTGGGCGAGCAGTCGCCGCAGGAAGCCGGTGTTGGTGGTGACGCCGAGGATCCGGGTGTCCGCCAGTGCGGCGCGGAGGCGTCGCAGCGCGGTCGGCCGGTCGGGTCCGTAGGCGATGACCTTGGCGAGCATGGGGTCGTAGGAGCTGGTGATGACGGTCCCCGGGGCGACCCCGGAGTCCACCCGGATGCCTTCGCCCCGTGGTTCGTCGAGGAGCAGGATGCGTCCGCCGGTGGGCAGGAAGTCCCGTTCCGGGTCCTCGGCGCAGATCCGGGCCTCGATGGCGTGGCCCAGGAAGGAGATGTCGGACTGGGTGAAGGCGAGGTGTTCGTCCGCGGCGATCCGCAGCTGCCACTCGACCAGGTCGAGCCGCCGGGGCCGGTCCGCTCCCGGGTCGGTGACGGCCGGATCGTCGGCGTCCCGACCGTCCGTGTCCGGATCACCCGCGGTCGAACCTGACGCAGACGAACCCCGGGAGCGCGAGCCGCCCACGGAGACGGCCAGCTCGGTGACGGGGTGTTCCACCTGGAGGCGGGTGTTCATCTCCATGAAGAAGAAGTCCCGTACCCCCTCGGTGGGGGTGGGGGAGTCCGGGTCGACGCCGGGGACGATGAACTCCACGGTGCCGGCGCCGGTGTAGCCGCAGGACTCGGCGGCCCGGACGGCGGCGGCGCCCATCGCGGCGCGGGTCTCGGCATTGAGCAGGACGGAGGGAGCCTCTTCGATCAGCTTCTGGTGGCGGCGCTGAAGGCTGCACTCGCGTTCGCCGAGGTGGACGGTGGTGCCGTGGGCGTCGGCGAGCACCTGGACCTCGATGTGGCGCGGCCGGTCGATCCAGCGCTCCAGCAGCAGGGTGTCGTCGCCGAAGGCGGTGCGGGCGACGCGCCGGGCGGCTGCGATCTCGGAGGGCAGGTCGGCCGGGTCGCGGACCAGCCGCATGCCCTTGCCGCCGCCACCGGCGGACGGCTTCAGCAGGACCGGGTAGCCGATCTCGTCGGCGGCCGCGACGAGTGCGTCGTCGCTGGGCGCGGTGGCACGGCTGCCGGGCACCACCGGCACGCCGGCGGCCCGTACGGCCTCCTTGGCGTTGATCTTGTCACCCATCAGCTCGACCGCGGCGGGAGGAGGACCGATGAAGACGAGGCCCGCTTCTGCGCAGGCGCGGGCGAAGGAGGCGTTCTCGGCGAGGAAGCCGTAGCCGGGGTGGACGGCCTGGGCGCCGGTCCGGCGGGCGGCGGCGAGGATCTGGTCGGTCCGCAGGTAGGTTTCGGCGGCCGAGCTGTCGCTGCGGTCGGCAGGGCCGAGCCGGACCGCGACGTCGGCCTCGCGGACGTGCGGGGCGTCCGCGTCGGCGTCGCTGAACACGGCGACCGAGCGCACGCCGAGACGCCGCAGGGTGCGGATCACCCGGACGGCGATCTCGCCGCGGTTGGCGACCAGAACTGTGTCGAACATGGGAGGCGTTCCTCCGGGTCGAGGGGGAGCCGTACGTGAGGAGGTGGTCGAGCGGGAGCGGCGGTCGGACCGCGGTGGCGGCGCTGCGGCGCCGTCGGCCGTCGGACGGGGGCGTCCGGCGGGTCGACGGCCCGCGCTTCCGCGCACGGGGCCGCCTGCCGAAGGCCCGCCGGTGGAGGGCCTTCGGCGGACGACCTACATGCGGAAGACGCCGAACGGGCCGGGCGGCGGCAGCGGGGCGTTGGCGCAGGCCGTCAGGGCCAGGCCGAGGACGGTCCGGGTGTCCATCGGGTCGATCACTCCGTCGTCCCAGAGCCGGGCGGTGGCGTAGTAGGCGTTGCCCTGGCGGTCGTACTGCTCGCGGACGGGGCGCTTGAACTCGTCCTCCGCCTCGGCCGGCCACTCCTCGCCGTGCGCCTCCAGCTGGTCACGGCGGACGGTGGCCAGCACCGAAGCGGCCTGCTCGCCGCCCATCACGGAGATCTTGGCGCCCGGCCACATCCACAGGAAGCGGGGTGAGTACGCCCGGCCGCACATCGAGTAGTTGCCGGCTCCGTACGAGCCGCCGATCACCACCGTCAGCTTCGGGACGCGGGTGCAGGCGACGGCGTTGACCATCTTGGCGCCGTGCTTGGCGATGCCGCCCGCCTCGTACTGCCGGCCGACCATGAACCCGGTGATGTTCTGCAGGAAGAGGAGGGGGATGCCCCGCTGGTCGCACAGCTCGATGAAGTGGGCGCCCTTGAGGGCGGACTCGGCGAACAGCACGCCGTTGTTGGCGACGATGCCGACCGGGTGGCCGTGGATCCGGGCGAAGCCGGTCACCAGGGTCGCGCCGTACTCGGCCTTGAACTCGGCGAACCGGCTGCCGTCGACGAGCCGCGCGATCACCTCGCGCACGTCGTAGGGCGTGCGCGGGTCGACCGGCACGGCCCCGTACAGGCCGGCCGGGTCGACGGCCGGCGGTTCGGCCGGGGCGAGCGGCCACGGCCGGGCCGCGCGCGGCCCGAGTCCCGCGACGATGGTGCGGACGATCGAGAGGGCGTGGGCGTCGTCCTCGGCGAGGTGGTCCGTGACGCCGGAGGTCCGGGAGTGCAGGTCGCCGCCGCCCAGCTCCTCGGCGGTCACCACCTCGCCGGTCGCGGCCTTCACCAGCGGCGGCCCGCCGAGGAAGATCGTGCCCTGGTTGCGGACGATGACGGCCTGGTCGCTCATCGCCGGGACGTACGCGCCGCCCGCCGTGCACGAGCCGAGCACGGCGGCGATCTGCGGGATCCCGGCCGCCGAGAGGCGGGCCTGGTTGTAGAAGATCCGGCCGAAGTGGTCGCGGTCCGGGAAGACCTCGTCCTGCATCGGGAGGAAGGCACCGCCGGAGTCGACCAGATAGATGCAGGGGAGCCGGTTCTCCAGCGCGACCTCCTGCGCGCGCAGGTGCTTCTTGACCGTCATCGGGTAGTAGGTGCCGCCCTTGACGGTGGCGTCGTTGGCGACCACGACGACCTCCCGTCCGGCGACCCGGCCGATGCCCGCGATCACCCCGGCGGCCGGTGCGGCGCCGTCGTACATCCCGTCGGCCGCCAGCGGGGCCAGTTCGAGGAAGGGGGAGGCCGGGTCGAGCAGGGTGTCCACACGGTCGCGGGGGAGCAGCTTGCCGCGCGAGGTGTGCCGGGCCCTGGCCTTGGCGCCTCCGCCGAGCGAGGCGGCGCCGAGCTTCTCGCGGAGCTCGGCGACCAGCGCCCGGTGGGCGGCGGTGTTGCTCCGGTAGGCCTCCGACCCGGGGTCGGCGGCGGTGTCCAGCCGTGGTGCCGGTGCGGCGCCACCAGGGGCGACGGACCCGAAGGCTGCGCCGGTCGCCGGGGTGCCGGTCGCGGAGCTGCCGTTGACGCCGGCAGCTGCTCCGGCGGTGGAGATGACCATTCCAAGAGCTCCCTTGCCCTCGGTGGCAGGTGGGCCGGCAGAGCCTGGTGAGCCTGCGGCCCCCACACGTTAATGAACGTTAACTTCTGTCGCCCAGGTTAACGACCGATAACCCCACTGTCTACGATGGGCCTCATGTCGAACGCCCCATCCGCCTCAGGGCTCCCGCGCCGCGACCAGATCCGGAAGGAGGCCGCGAGGCTGTTCGCCGCCCGCGGCTTCCTCGGTGTCGGGGTGGACGAGATCGGCAGGGCCGTCGGCATCAGCGGCCCCGGGCTCTACCGGCACTTCGCGGGCAAGGACGCGATGCTCGCCGACCTGCTGATCGGCATCAGCGAGCGACTCCTTGAGGAAGGGCGCCGCCGAGCGGGTGGCAGTGACGGTCCGGCCGCGGCACTGGACGCGCTGATCGGCAGGCACGTGGACTTCGCGCTCGACGACCGCGACCTGATCACCCTGCACGACCGGGAGCTGCTGAACCTCCGGACGGAGGACCGCCGGACGGTCCGCCGGCTCCAGCGCGGCTACGTGGAGCTCTGGGTGGACGTGGTCCGCCAGGCCTACCCGTCGCTCGCGGCCCCGGCGGCGGAGCCGGTCGCCCGCGCGGCCGTGCACGCCGTCTTCGGGCTGATCAACTCGACCCCGCACAGCCTCGGCCCGAACCCCGCCCAGGACGAGCGGGCCGGACTCCAGCGCGACGCGATGGCCGCGCTGCTGCACAGCCTCGCGCACGGCGCCTTCGCGGCCGCCGCCGGAGCGGTCGCCGCAGGCGCCGTCGCGGCCACCGGCGGCCACGAGAGTGCCGATTCCGCCGTCGTCGCGCCCGCATCGGCGGACACGCCCGCCGACGCCGCCACGACCACCGCCGCCGCGCCCGTCGCCGACACCGCTCCCGTTGCCGCCGCCGCGCCCGTCGCCGACACCGTCGTGCCGCAGGACTGAGCTCCGACTCGTGTCGTCGGGGTCGGCCGACAGCCCTAGGACCAATGGCGGTGCGCCCGCTGCGTCGGCGGGAGGTGGGCATTCCGCGCGCGGTCGGCGACCCTGGTAGAGGGCGCGGAGGGCGGGCCGACGCGGGAATCACCGCAGGTTGCGGGCTGTTGGTTCCTCCGCCGGGCCGGGAATCCCGGCTCGCCCCGGCCTGAAATCCATGGCGGCCACCCGACGGAATGGTTAGCATCCCTAAATATGCCTGAGACTCACGGATCTACGGTGGAGCTTTCCCCGAGCGGCACCCGAACCGGCTCCCGGGGCGCGGCCGGCACGACCGGCGGCGCACGGGGCGACACGAGCACGTCGAACGGCACCGGGAACGCCGGGCCGAACCCGGCCCCCGGCCCGGACGAAGGACCGGGCGGTCCCGACCGCCCCGCCGGCGCGGAGCACGCCGAGGGGCAGGGTTGGCTCCGGCGGCTGCTCGGCTACTGCTGGCGGTCGCGGCGCAGCGTGCTGCTGGCCTTCGGCGCCTCGCTCGTCGGCATGGCCGTCACCGCCCTGGTGCCGCTGGTCACCAAGCTGATCATCGACGACGTCATCACCTCGCACACCCGCTCGCTGGCACCGTGGGCGGGCGTCCTGCTGCTGGCCGCCGCCGTGGTGTTCGGCTGCACACAGGTGCGCCGCTACTACGGCGGGCAGCTGGCCCTGGACGTCCAGCACGACATGCGCAGCGACCTCTTCCGCTCGCTCGGCCGGCTGGACGGCCACCGGCAGGACCGGCTGGACACCGGGCAGGTGGTCGGCCGCGCCACCTCCGACCTCCAGCTGATCAACGGGCTGCTCTCGATGCTGCCCATGATGACCGGCTACCTGGTCATGTTCGTCATGTCGTTGGGCGTGATGATCTGGCTCTCGCCTCCGCTCACCCTGATCGCCCTGGTGATGGGCCCGTTGCTCTGGTGGATCTCGGTGCTCAGCCGGAAGCGGCTGTTCCCGTCCACCTGGGCCGCCCAGCAGGAGGCGGCCGCCGTCGCGGGCGTGGTCGACGAGGCGATCGGCGGCGTGCGGGTGGTCAAGGGCTTCGGGCAGGAGGCCCAGGAGCTGGACAAGCTGGAGACGGCCTCGCGCCGCCTCTTCGCGGCCCGGCTGCGCTCGATCCGACTGAACAGCCGCTACAACCCGGCGATGCAGGCGATCCCGGCGCTGGCCCAGGTCGCCGTGCTGGCCTTCGGCGGCTGGCTGGCGGTCGACGGCCGTGTCACGCTCGGCACCTTCGTCGCCTTCTCCACGTACGTGGCGCAGATGACCGGTCCGGTGCGGATGCTGACCATGGTCATCACGGTCGGCCAGCAGGCCAGGGCGGGCGTCGAGCGGGTGCTCCAGCTGGTCGACGAGCGCCCGCTGGTCCGCGAGCGGCCGGACGCGGTCACCCTCGACCTCACCGCGGAGGCCGCCGCCCCCGGGAGCGACACCCCCGGGAGCGCCGTCGCAGGGACGGCCGGCGGCCCGCCCGCCGTCGGCCCCCGCGCCGCCGACGTGGCTCTGGAGTTCGACGGGGTCGAGTTCCGTTACGACCCCGAGCACCCGGCACCCGTCCTGCACGGGCTCAGCCTCAGGCTCGCCCCCGGCGAGACGCTGGCGCTGGTCGGCGCGTCGGGCTCCGGCAAGTCCACGGTGGCGCAGCTGGTGCCGAGGTTCTACGACCCGGCGGCCGGCGCCGTCCGCCTCTACGGCCACGACCTGCGGGACCTGACGCTCGACTCGGTCCGGGCGGCCGTCGGCATCGTGCCCGAGGAGAGCTTCCTCTTCTCCGAGACGGTCCGTACCAACATCGCCTACGGCCGGCCGGACGCCACCGACGAGCAGGTCGTGGCCGCCGCCCGGGCGGCCCAGGCGGACGAGTTCGTCCGACAGCTGCCCGCCGGTTACGAGACCAAGGTCGGCGAGCAGGGGCTCACCCTCTCCGGCGGCCAGCGCCAGCGGATCGCCCTGGCCCGCGCGATCCTCACCGACCCGCGCATCCTGCTGCTGGACGACGCCACCTCGGCGGTCGATCCGCAGATCGAGGCCGAGATCCACGACGCGCTGCGTTCGGTGATGGCGGGCCGGACCACCCTGCTGATCGCCCACCGACGCTCCACCCTCCAGCTGGCCGACCGGATCGCGATCCTGGAGCACGGCCGTCTGCTGGACATCGGGACGCACGAGGAACTCGACGCCCGATGTCCCCAGTACCGAGCCCTGATCTCCGACCCCGAGGCCGGCCGGACCGCGTCCGCGTCCGCGACCGCCGCACCGGAGGCTCCCGGAACACCGCAGACCGCCGAGGCCGTCGGTACCAGCGCCGTGGCTGAGCCTGCCGAGGCCCGGACCGAGGCCGGGACGCGAGCCGAAGCCGTACCCGACGCCGACGCCGACGACCGGCCTCGGACCGAGGCCCCCGCGATGCCCACCCCGGCCCTGACCAAGGCGGCCCGCACCGCGGCCCCCGATCTGGTGGCCCGGGTCGCCGCCCTCCCGCCGGCCACCGACACCCCTGCGGTGTCCCGGAGCGAGGCCGAGACCGGCGACCCGGACTTCTCCCTCCGCCGCCTGCTCCGCCCCTTCCGCGCCCCGCTCGCCCTCGCCCTGCTGCTGGTCACCCTGGACGCGGGGGCCGGGCTGGTCCTGCCGATCCTGATCCGCCACGGCATCGACGACGGCGTCAGCAAGGCGATGCTGTCCGGCGTCGCGGTCGCCGCACTCACCGCGCTGGCGATCGTCCTGCTGGACTGGCTGGTCCAGGGCGCCGAGAGCCGGGTCAGCGGCCGGACCGGCGAGCGGGTGCTCTACACCCTGCGGCTCAAGATCTTCGCCCACCTCAACCGGCTCGGCCTGGACTACTACGAGCGCGAGCTCTCCGGCCGGATCATGACCCGGATGACCACCGACCTCGACTCGCTCACCTCGTTCCTCCAGACCGGCGTGGTCACGGCCGTGGTCAGCCTGCTGACGTTCCTCGGCATCTTCGCCGCCCTGCTGGTCATCGACGCCGGGCTGGCCCTGGTGGTCTTCGCGGTGCTGCCGCTGCTGATCGTCGCGACCCTGGTCTTCCGCAGGAAGTCCAAGGCCCAGTACGAGATCTCCCGGGACCTGATCAGCACCGTCAACGCTGATCTCCAGGAGAACGTGGCGGGCATGCGGATCGTCCAGGCGTTCCGCCGGCTGGACACCAACACCGACCGGTTCGTCGCCCGGGGCATGGCCTACCGGGAGGCCCGGGTGCGGGCCCAGTTCTACATCTCGCTGTACTTCCCGTTCGTCCAGTTCCTCTCCAGCGTGGCCGCCGCGCTGGTGCTGATCGTCGGTGCGTCGCGGGTCGAGTCGGGGACGCTGACCGTCGGCGCCCTGGTGGCGTACCTGCTCTACATCGACCTCTTCTTCGCGCCGGTCAACCAGCTCTCCCAGGTGTTCGACGGCTACCAGCAGGCGGCCGTGGGCCTGGGCCGGATCCGCGAGCTGCTGCGCACCCCGACCAGCACCGCGCAGGCGGCCGACCCGATGCCGGTCCCGGACGGGCTCCGCGGCGAGATCGAGTTCGACGGCGTCGGCTTCGCCTACAACGGCGGCGCGGACGGTGCCCCGGACGTCCTCTCCGGCGTGAATCTGCGGATCCCCGCCGGCCAGACGGTGGCGCTCGTCGGCGAGACGGGGGCCGGCAAGTCGACCCTGGTCAAGCTGGTCGCCCGGTTCTACGACGCGACGGCCGGCACGGTCCGGGTGGACGGCGTCGACCTGACCCGGTACGACCTGGCGCAGTACCGCCACCGGCTCGGCGTGGTGCCGCAGGAGGCGTACCTCTTCGCCGGGACGGTGCGCGAGGCGATCGCGTACGGCCGGCCCACGGCCCCGGCGTCCGAGGTGGAGGCGGCGGCCCGGGCCGTCGGCGCGCACGAGATGATCCTCCGGTTGACGGACGGCTACGACCACGAGGTCACCGGCCGCGGACGGAACCTCTCGGCGGGGCAGCGCCAGCTGATCGCGCTGGCCCGGGCGGAGCTGGTCGGCCCGGACATCCTGCTACTGGACGAGGCGACCGCGGCGCTCGACCTGGCCACCGAGGCCGCGGTGAACCACGCCGCGGACCGGCTCAGCGGCGGCCGTACCGCGCTCGTCATCGCGCACCGCCTGACCACCGCCGAACGCGCCGACCGGGTCGTCGTGCTGGACCACGGCCGGGTGGTCGAGGACGGCACGCACGCCGAGCTGCTCGCCCTCGGCGGCGTGTACACCCGGCTCTGGCAGGCGTTCGTCGCCGACAGGCACCACGGGCAGGACCTTCACGACGGCCTTCAGGAGGGCCTTCGAGACGGCCTTCAGGAGGGCCGTCCGGCGCCGGTGCCCGGTACGGCCGTCGGCTAGCAGTCCGGTCCGGACGGGAGGCAGGGCCATCGCCCGGACCGGGGCCCTGCCGCCCGGTCCGGGCGGGGCGCGTCCGGGCGGCGTCCGCGCCGTCCTCAGGCCGCGAGCAGCGCGACCAGCAGCCCGGACGCGTCGACCCCCCGGGGCAGGTCGCTCACCTGCCCGTCACCGACCTCGACCACGCGCCAGCCGGAACCGTCGGCCCGGTGGGCGAGGTCGGTGGTGACGAAACGGCAGCCGAGGGCCCGCACCAGGGGCCGGACCACGTCGAGGTCAGGGTCGGCCGCGCAGCCGGGCGTGTCGGGATGCGGCCCGACCAGTACGGGCTCTCCGTCCAGCCACCACACCCGGGCCTCCACCGCGCGGCCCCTGCCGCCCTCGCCACGCGGGCCGTCCGCATCCGCGTCCCCGACGGCACCCGCGTCCCCGACCGGATCCGCGCCGTCGCCGCCCCCGCCCGACGGTCCGTCACCCCGGTCGTCCGGTCGGTCCGTCGAGGCCCGGGCGAACTCCTCGTACCGCCGAAGCACCACACCCCCGGCCAGGAACTCGCCCTGCAGCTCCACGAACCGGTCCACCACCCGGGCCACCCCCGGAAGGTCCGCCAACTCGG
This sequence comes from Kitasatospora sp. NPDC058406, assembly GCF_042722765.1. Taxonomy (NCBI): domain Bacteria; kingdom Bacillati; phylum Actinomycetota; class Actinomycetes; order Kitasatosporales; family Streptomycetaceae; genus Kitasatospora; species Kitasatospora sp. NPDC058406. The sequence goes on along the minus strand of NZ_JBHXKE010000213.1, from coordinate 2,613 downwards.
GGACGTAGCAGGCTTCGTGCCACTCGTGCTTGCGTGACTTCACGTAGTCCTTGACGATCGCCGGACCGCGCCCGCCGAGCCGTGCGACGGCCGCCGCCAACTGCTCGGGCCCCGGCGGCACCGACGCCGAGGCAGGCAGCCAGACGCTGGTCGGCGTCGCTCCCTCGAACACGCGGTACCAGCCCGGAAGTTCGTGCGCCGAGGCGTACCCGGGCGGGCTGGTCAGCAGATGGGCGCCGCGCTCGGCCAGGGCGGTGGCGAAGGTGGCGTAGCGGTCGGCGGGCAGCATCCACCCCCGGTACCAGAACGGGCCGAGGCCTCCGGGCACCCGGCCCACCGCCGCCCGGGCGTCACCGGCGAGCAGGGCGTCGTGGTCGACGAGATGGTGCTCGCCGCCCAGCCCGCGCAGCAGCCGCGCCTCCCAGGCGAAGTGCGGATCGGGGCGGCGCGGGTCGAGCGGGTCGGCCGGGAGGAGGAACGCGGGTGCGGGCATGGGCGCCAGGCTACGTGCGCCGACTGTTCGTCGGCCCGTCAACACCCCACCGCCGCCCGGTCGACGGGCCGAACGGGCTCGTCCCGGGCCGGGCCGGCGTCGGGCCGGCGCCGGACAATCCGCTCGACGGCCGACCGGGCCCGCTGCGAGAGTGACCCGATGCGAAACCTGTGGCGAAACGTGAGAAGGACCCCGCGACGCGCGGCCCGTACGGTGGTCCTGGACGAGCAGGGTTCGGTCTTCCTCCTCCGCTCGGACAACAGCGAGGTCGGCGTGCACTGGACCATGCCGGGCGGCGGCATCGAGCCCGGTGAGACGCCGCACACGGGCGCGCGGCGCGAGCTGTGGGAGGAGACCGGCTGGACCGACCTCGAACCCGGCCCGCTGCTCTGCACCTGGGAGCACGACTTCACCTGGCACGGCACTCCCGTCCGCCAGCACGAGCACATCTACCTCACGAGCGGCCCGCACCGGGGCCCCGTCGGTGACGTCAGCGCGATGCACGCCGCCGACATGATCCTCGACTGGCGCTGGTGGACCCCGGCCGATCTCGCCGACGAGAACGCCGACGCGCTCTGGCCGCCGCGGCTGCCCGAGCTGCTGTCGGCCGTGCGGGAGGGCTGGCTCGCCGACCGGCGGGAACCGGAGCCGGTCGACCTCGGCTACGTCCCGAACGCCGGGTCGGTCGTCAGCTGAGCCTGCGGGGCTCCGGTCAGGGCTGTCGACGCCCGCCGCGTCGGCCCTGCCGCCCGGTCGGACCGGCTTGCCACTCCCGGAGTTCCAGCTCCCGGTCGTGGAGGGCACCGGGGTTGATCACGACGGAGAGCGGCGTGTCGGCCAGCTGCTCGTAGGCGAGCCCGGTGGCCGCCAGCAGGTGCTCGGTCGGTACCGAGACGGCGATGGCGGGCCGCCACGCGGGCAGGATCACCAGGCAGGTCCCGCGACCGAGACGGACCAGTTCCGCCGAGGCCCGGAGGGTCGGCCGTTCCTCGGGGCGGCCGGCGGTCTCCGGCAGGTTCGGGGTGCCGCCGATCAGGATGCCCAGCGGCGTTTCGGCGGCGGGCGCCGGTGGAGCGGACTCACCGGTGGACCCGGCGTCGCCGGCGGCGGTCGGGAGGTCCGTCGCCTGCCGGGCCCTCGCGCGGTTCGTCCGCGCCGGGCCCGCACCGGCCGTCTGCGGGTGCATCCGACGCAGCCGGCGGGAGGGCGAAGGGCGCCGGGTGACGGCGGTCCGCAGCTCCTCCTGGGCCGCGCGCAGCACGGGGACGGTCCGGTCCTCGACCGTCGGCGGCTGCTGGAGCCGGACGAACACCACGCCGCCCGTCCCGACGGGCTGCGCCCCGGTCCGGTCCGTCCCGGAGGTACCCGTCCCGGAGGCGCCCCTCCCGACGCCTTCCGCGGTGACGGCTTCCGTCCCGGTCGCGTCCGTCCCGGCCGGGTGGGGAATGTCCGGGTGGGGAACGTCCGGGTGGGGAACGTCCGGGTGACCCGCGCCGGTGCGGTCGTGGCCGTACTCCTCGGCCGGCGGCGTGCGGTCCGCCTCCGCCGGTCGGCGGTGGGTGACGCCGGGGCCGTCCGGCGCGGGCACCTGCCCCTGCGCGGCCTGCGGACCCTCGCCCGGGCCGGTCCGGACCCGGGTCGCCGGCGCCCCCTCACCGGCGGGGCCGCCCCGGCCGGAGCCGCCGGCGCCGGACCCGTCGTCGTCGGCCGCCCCGCCGCGCGGCCGCGGCACCGAGCCGTCCCGGGCGGCTCCGGCCCCGGTGCCACCGACCGGTGCGCAGTCCGTGCCCGCCGCCGCGATCGAGCAGCGGGTGGCACCGCCCTCCACGGTGGGTCGCGGCGATGCCGGTGCTGCGGTCAGGGGCCGCTCGCCGGCCGTACGCGCTGGCGCGTCGGTCGGGGAGCGGTCGGCGGTGGTCTGGTCGAGCGTGGTCATCGGCACGGGCCCTTCGGGGTACGGTCCGGATGATCCTCCCGCACCCTGCGACCAGCTCCAAGCGCCTTTCCGTCCGCTGCGGGCGAGGACGCCGTCCCGGCCCGCCCGCACGGCACCCTGACGGGACGTCAGGCGCCGGTCGGACGGGCCGGGTCGGGGGGGGGGGGGCCCGGGGGGCGGGGGC
>NZ_JBHXKE010000212.1:645-16519 GCF_042722765.1 Kitasatospora sp. NPDC058406 | reverse complement strand
CGACGCGGGTGCTCCGCCGGGCACCTCGCCGAGTCCGTGAGCCGGCGGGCGGGCGGGCCGCCCACCGGGCCGCCCGCCGGCCGGCGGAGCTCACGCGACGTTGCTGACCCTCGGCCCGAGTTTCGCCAGGAGGTCGGCCCGCCGGGTCACGCTGAGCTTGCGGTAGACCTTGGTCAGGTGCTGCTCGACGGTGCTCAGGGTGACCAGAAGCCGGTTGGCGATCTGCCGGTTGGTGTTGCCCTGGGCCGCCAGGACGGCGACCCTCCGCTCCGCGTCGCTGAGCGAGTTGAGGGCCTCCGTGTAGGACTCCTCGGCCTCCTCCGGCGCCGCGTCGTCGACGTCGGGGAGCAGGCGCTGGCGCAGGCCGTCGGCCTGGCAGTCGCCGGCCAGGCCGTAGGCCCGCCGGACGGTCATCCGGGCGCGGTGGAAGTCGCCGAGCGAGCGCTGGGCCTGGCTGAGGTCGGCCAGCGTGTGGGCCAGCTCCAGCAGGTCGCCGCAGCCGCGGAGCATCTCGGCGGCCTCGCGCAGCAGCGTGGGGCGCTGGGCGAGCGGGGAGACCGCGGCCAGCACGCGCAGGGCGGCCGCCTTGGTCCGGCTCGGTTCCTGGCCCAGCTGGGTCAGCTGGCTCTCGGCCAGCATGCGGGCCTGCTGCGGCCGGCCGAGGGCCAGGTGCGCGCGGGCCGCGTGGATGCGCCAGGGCGCGAGCGCCGGCAGGTCGAGGTTCCAGCGGGCCATCAGGTCCCCGCAGGTGGTGAAGTCGTCCAGGGCGGCCTCCGGCTGACCGGCCGCCAGGTAGTAGGTGCCGCGTGCCCGCAGGTAGTGCAGGCCCCAGACGGTCTCGAACATCGCGTCCGGGACCGGCTCGTCGAGGTAGCGGGCGGCTTCGGCGAGCCGGCCGCGTGCGGTGAGCGCCAGCAGCAGGGTGCCCAGCGGGCCGCCGACCGCGGTCGACCAGCTCTCGCGGCACATGGTGGCGAGCGCGGCCTCGGCGTGGCGCTGCGCGTCGGCGAGCCGGCCGGAGCGGTACGCGATGTCGGCGCGGATCGCCGTCAGGATGCCCTCCATGGACGACACGCCGCGTTCGCGGGCCTGGGTCAGCAGGCGGTCGGTCCACTGGGTCGCGGTTTCGAGCTGGTCGGCGTAGATGAGGATGGTGAGCGCCGCGACGTGCATGGTCAGGGCGTCGCCGCGGGCCGACGAGCGGGGCAGTGCCTGTTCGGCCGTGATCACCGCCGCGCTGTTCGGGCCCTTGACCAGGACGGTCTCCAGGGCCTGGGCCAGCGCCTCCTTGGTGTTGACCACGGTCTCGGCGGCGCGCTGCGGTGCCCAGGGTTCGGCCGGGTCGTCGCGGAGCAGGCCGGGGTGGGTGAACCGGGTCCATGCGGTGAGGAGCCGGATCCTGGCGCGCTCCTCCGTGTCGGCCTCCAGCGTGGCGAGGCCGTCGAGCACCTCGACCGTCTCGGCCGTGCGCCCCAGCCAGAGCAGGCAGTACGCGGTGGTGACGCGTGCGGCGACGTCGACCCGGCCGGTCCGGACGGCGTCGGTGAGCTGTCCCAGTCGGTGCCCGGCGGAGGCCGGGTCGGTACACCACTCCGCCCGGAGCAGCGCGACCTTGAACGCGACGCGCTCCGCCTCGTCGGTCGCGCCGTCGTGCGCGAGCCGCAGCAGGGCGGTGGCGAGGTCCGCGTCGCCGCTGCCGAGCAGTTCCTCCGCGGCGGCGCCGAGGACGGGGCCGGCCCAGGCCGGTGTCCGGCCGGCCGCCAGCAGGTGGCGGGCGACCGGGAGCGGCGCCGCCCCTCCCTCGTACTGGATCCGGGCCGCCCTCAGGTGGAGGTCGGTCAGGGCTTCGGGCGGCAGCTGGTCGAGCACCGCCTGGCGGGCCTGCGGGTGCGGGAGCCGGCCGTCGCTGATCAGGCCCGCGTTCTCCAGGCCGGACAGTTCCCGCCGGGCCGCCGCGGTGTCGACCTCGGCCAGCCGGGCGAGGGTGAGCAGGCCGGCCGGCGGGCGGCCGTCCAGCAGGGCGGCGGCGGCGAGGACGCGCCGCGTCGCCGGTTCGCAGCGTTCGACGTACCTGCGGGCCGCGGCGGTGTAGGCGCGGCCGGGGACGACCTGCCCGTCCCGGTCCAGGCCGGGCCCGCCGGCGCTGCGGAGGTCCGCGATCAGCGTCCGGGCCAGCAGCGGGTTCCCCCCGGACGCCCGGGTACAGGCGTCGACGAGCGGGTCGGCCGGGTGGGTCCCGAAGGCCTCGGCGAGCAGTTCGCCGACGCCGTGCCGGGAGAGCGGCGGGATCTCGATGTGGTTGTCGGCCGCCAGCACCATCAGCTCGGCGTACAGCTGCGGATCGGTCGGCTCCGTCAGGTCGCGGCCGCTGACCACCACGAGGACCCGCGCGTTGCGGATGCGCCGGACCAGGTAGAGCAGGCAGTGCAGGGAGAGGGGATCGACGTGGTGCAGGTCGTCGACGGCGACGACCAGCGGCGCCCGCTCGCTGTTGGCCAGCAGCGCCGCGGACGCGTTGTGCACCTCGCGGATCAGTCCGGCCCGGTCGGTGTGGTCGGTCGGGGACGGGAAGCCGTGGCAGAACTGGTTGACCAGGCTCAGCGGCAGCTCCCGCTCGGTCCGGGAGCCGGTGGCCCACAGGACGTGGAACCCCGCCGCTTCGGCGTGCTCCGTGAACGCGCGCAGCAGCGTGGTCTTCCCGCTGGCCATGGGGCCGACGACTGACAGCAGCCGGCCGTTTCCGGCTCGGCAATCCTCCAGCGCGGCCGTGAAACCGGCGAGCTGCTCCTGACGTTCGACAAACACCTGCGTGGTCCTCCCCGAGGGCACATCCATTGGTCCGGCGATCCGCCGATGCCCGCGGCTCTCCGCCGCACCCGAGAAAGACGGCGCGACATTCGGCCGAATGAACGTGGCATCGATATGTTTCGCCGCTATCACCGTAAAAAATGCATTTGATCTCTTCGTGCGACGGCCTCAGTATGCCCCTCGGAAGGTGATCCCCCATTGAATCGATGGAGTACGCGATGTGAACAAAAAATCATGTGCCCGAAAGGGCATCAGATGTTTGGGCCTGCCCCGCACGGGAGTTGCGGTGCTCACGGGGTCGGTCGCGCCGCCTCCGCAGGCGCGCCACCACCTCCGACGCTCCCTGGACGAACCGCGGACCACCGCTCCGCGGGGCCCCTGATCGCCGCGGCCGCGCCTCCGGCGCAAATCGGGGCATCTCCTGCCCCTTCGGGCCTTGCGGGCGAATCGACCCCCTGCAGCCCTCCGCCCGATAGGGGATCCGCTGGGGTTGGCCCGCTAAACACCGCTCAATAGCCTTCCGTCGGCGTTGGGAAGCCGCCGCGAGCGTGTTGACGATATCGCCGTAAAGCCAATTGACGGTCAGGCCACGGTAAGGAATCAGCGTGACGGAAAACGATGCCGAAGACTCCTGGCGCATTCCGATCGACCGGTCGCAGGCTCCCTCCCGCGCACCCGGCCCGATCGACCTCCGGCGCAACTTCCTCCAGCCGGCCTACACCGGCATCCCCACCTTCATGGGGGTCCCGGTCTGCCTCGACCAGGAGGACCTGCGCGCCGGCGGCGTCGACGTCGCCGTGTTCGGCGTCCCGCTGGACTCCTCGTCCGGCCACCGCGGTGCCGCCTACGGCCCGCGCGCACTGCGCTCCGACGAGCGCTACCTCTTCAACACCCCCGAGCTCCTGGTCAACGCCAGCACCCGGGTGAGCCCGTTCAACCTCCTCAAGGTGGTCGACTACGGGGACGCGGCGATCGACATCTTCAGTGTCGAGAAGTCGCTGCCGTCGATCGCCGCGACGGTCCGCGAGGTCGCGGACGTCGGGGCCGTGCCGGTCATCCTGGGCGGCGACCACTCGCTCATGATCGCCAGCGTCGGCGCGCTCGCCGACCTGTACGGACCGGACAAGATCGGCGTGGTGCACTTCGACGCCCACCCCGACTGCCACGAGCACATCTTCGGCCACCGCGTCACCCACGGCACCCCGCTCCGGCGCCTGATCGACGAGAAGCGGATCCCCGGCAAGAACTTCGTGCAGATCGGCCTGCGCACGCCGACCGGCCCGGACGACGCGCTGTTCAACTGGATGCGCCGCAACGGCATGCGAACCCACTTCATGGTCGAGATCGAGCGGCTGGGCTTCAACGCGGTGCTCGACAAGGTCATCGAAGAGGTGCACGACGGACCGGAGTTCATCTACCTGTCGCTCGACATCGACGTCCTCGACCCCGCCTACGCGCCCGGCACCGGCACGCCGGAGCCCGGTGGACTGACCCCGCGTGAGCTGTTCCCGGCCTTCCGGCGGCTGTGCGCGGAGACCAACGTCATCGGGATGGACGTCGTCGAGATCGCGCCGCACCTCGACCCCGGCTACTCCACCACCATGAACGCCCGCCGGGCCATCTTCGAGGGCCTGACCGGCCTGGCGATGAAGAAGGCCGGGATGACCAGCGCCGACTACGTCAATCCGATCGCGTCGGGCCAGCTGAAGTTCCCGCTGATCTGACCCCGCCTGCATCCGACACCCGCGGAAGGACGGCATCCGCCGATGACCGCCACTGTGTTCGCACCCGACTCCGCCCAGTCCCTGACCGACGTGGAGCGATCGGCCGTCGGCGTCGCCGCGGTCCTGGCCGACCTCGGCGTCCGGCCGGGAACCCGCGTGCTGTTCAAGGCGGACAACTCGGCCGCCTGGATCACCGTGCTGCTCGGCCTCGCCCACGCCGGCGCCTCGATCGTGCTCCTCGACCACCAGGACACCGCCGAGGAGACCACCCGCATCCACCGGCTGACCCGGGCCTCGCTGACCGTCGTGGACGGCAGCGCGCTGCCGCCCGCCGGGGACCGGACCGTCCTCGTCCAGGACCTGCTGGCCGCCGCCGGGTCCCGGCCGCCCGCCGAGCTGGACGGCCCGCTCGACCTCGACCTCTGGCGCGGGCTGCCGGACGGGCTGATCATGTGGTCCTCCGGGTCGACCGGCGTCCCGAAGGGCGTGGTGAAGACCGGCGCGCGGTTCCTGCGGAACCTGGAGCGCAACGCCGCCCAGATCGGCCACCGCCCGGACGACGTCCTGCTGCCGCTGCTGCCGTTCTCCCACCAGTACGGGCTCTCCATGGTGTTCATCGCCTGGCTGGTCCGCTGCTCCCTGGTGGTCGCCCCGTACCGCCGGGTCGACCAGGCGGTCGCCATGGCCGGCCGGACCGGCGCCACCGTGCTCGACGCGACGCCGGCCACCTACCGCAGCATCTGGAACATCGTCAGCCGGCGCCCCGACCCGACGGCCGACCTGCGCGGCGTGCGGCTGTTCTGCAGCGGCGCGGCCCCGCTGGACCCCACCCTGGTCGACCGGTACGTCGACCTGTGCGGCAAGCCCTTGCTGGACAGCTACGGCAGCACCGAGCTGGGCAACGTCGCCTTCGCGACCGCGGACAACCCCGTGGCCACCGGCCGGCCCGTCGTCGGCATGGGCGTGCGGATCGTCGACGACGCGGGCGCGGTGCTCGGCCCGTTCGAGGCGGGCGAGATCGAGGTCGACTCGCCGGAGCTCATGGAGGGCTACCTCGGCCCGGACGGCGACCTCGCCCCGGTCGCCCGCGGCTGGCGGCGCACCGGCGACTTCGGGCGCCTGGACGAGCACGGCAACCTGTCCGTCCTCGGTCGCAAGCTGGCCGTGCACCGGATGGGCTACACGCTCTACCCCGAGCGGATCGAGGCGCGGATCGCCGAGGCGGGCTGCTCGGCCAAGGTGATCGCGGTCCCGGACGAACGGCGCGGGAGCTCCCTGGTGTTCTTCGTCGAGGACGAGACCGGCGCGGACGCCGCGCACTGGCGGGAGCGGATCTGCGCGGTCCTGCCGGCCTACGAGCAGCCCAACCGGGTCGTCGTCCTGGACCGGCTGCCGCTCAACCGCAACGGGAAGCCCGACCGGAAGGCGCTGGAGAGGCTGGCCGCCCCGCCCGCCGCCCAGAAGCCGGTCCACTCGTGAGCCGCGGCCCGCACGCCGCCCCGGAGGGCGCGGCACCGACCGGCGGCGCGCCGCTCGGCGGTGCTCCCTCCGGCGGCGCCGCGCGGGCGTCGGACCGGTTCCCCCTCCCCCGCACCGCAGTCGACCGCTCCCGCTCCGCCCCGCGGGGCGGGGCACCCACGGAGGCCTCCCGATGACCGCCGCGATCGTCTTCCCGGCCCTCTCCCCGGTCCGCCGCGAGGAGCTCGGCACGTTCCTGATGATCCATCCGCTCGCGCGCCGGCGACTCGCCGAGGCCGACGAGGCGCTCGGCTACCGCCTCGCCGACGCGCTGGCCGACGCACCGGCCGACGACGACTACGCCGAACCGGTCCAGGTGGCGGTGCTCGTCGCGTGCCTGGCCCTGGCGGAGTGGGCGGAGCAGCGGCTCGGCGCCGCACCCGAGTACTGCGCCGGCCCGAGCTTCGGGGAGCGGACCGCCCTGGCCTACACGGGCGCGCTGCCGTTCGCCGACACCGTCCGGCTGGTCGACGAGATCGCCCGGGTCGAGCGCGAGTACTTCGCCACCGAGCACCGCGACATCGTCACCCACTCGTTCGTCCGGGTGCCCGAGGAGCGGCTCGACCCGCTGCTGGGCGGCCTGGAGTGGCACGACGTCTCCGGCCGGATGGACACCGACTTCCACATGGTGTCGCTGCGCGAGGCGGAACTGGCCGCCTTCAAGTCGGCGATCAGCGAAGCCGGCGGCTACTCGCTCTACACGATGCGCCCGCCCGCCCACACGTCCCTGTTCACCGGGGTCCGGGCCCGGATGGAGGAGGTGTACGCGCGGTACACCCTGGCGGCGCCCAGGATCCCGATCGTCTCCTACTACGACGGGGCCGTCCTGACCGGGCCCGCGGAGCTGCGGACCGCGCTGCTCGACGGGTTCGTCAGCCCGATCCGCTGGGTGGACACCGCGCGGTCGCTGCGCGAACTGGGCGTCGACCGGCTCTGGATCACCGGCCCGGACGCGATGCTCTCCCGGCTGCGCACCACCGCGAAGAACTTCGACGTCGAACTCTGCGACCTGCGACGGGTCATGGTCCGCCCCCGCCGGCGCGCCACGGCGTCCCGCTGACCCGGCCGCGCCTCGTGTGAGCCCCGGGCGCGGGCCCGGCGTGAGCGTACGTCACGCGCGCCGGCCCGGACGGGACTTCCCCGCGCCCGCGCTCACCCCTCCGGCTCGGCCGCCACGATGCCCAGCAGCCCGGGGAAGCGCTGCTCGATGTCGGCCCGGCGCAGGCAGGCCATCCGGCTGTTGCCCCGGTCGACCTGCCGGATCAGCCCGGCCTCGCGCAGGGCGCGGAAGTGGTACGTGACGGTCGCCTTCGAGACCGGCAGCGCGAACGAGCTGCACGTCCGCGCGGCGCCGTCGGGTCCGGTGGCCAGCTCGCGCACCACGCGGCGGCGCAGCGGATCCGCCAGTGCGGAGAGCACGGGGCCGAGCTCGATCTCCTCGACGCTCGGGTGGCCTTCGTCGTCGGGCATCCGGGACACCTCCCTCCAGGTATGGATTGCATCGTACCTGCGGGTCGGCTAGCGTCGCCCAGGTACGAGATTTCCTGTACCTATGCCTGTCCCAGGACCTCCCGGAGGGGGAACCCCGCATGTCCCAGCCGTTCACGCTCGTCGGCACCGCCCGCCCCAGGCCCGAACGCGCCGAGGAGCTGAAGGAGCTCCTGCTCTCGTTCGTCGAACCCACCCGGCAGGAGTCCGGCTGCCTGGAGTACCACTTCCACGAGGACCGCCAGGAGCCCGGCGTCTTCGTCTTCTACGAGGCCTGGCGCTCCGAGGCCGACCTCGACGCCCACCTCGCCCTGCCCCACATGCGGGCCTTCTGGGAGCGGCGGATGGACTACCTGGAGACCGACCTCGACATCCGCTTCCTCACCATGCACAGCCCCTACCGGCCGAGCGGAGATCAGTAGACGTCCCGGACGTAGCGCTTGTCGCCCGCCAGCTGCCGGACGTACCCGGCGGCCGACTCCTCGTCCATCCCGCCGTGGGCGGCGACGATCTCCCGCAACGCCCGGTCGACGTCCTTGGCCATCCGGCCGGCGTCGCCGCAGACGTAGACGTGGGCACCGTCCTGGAGCCACCGCCACAGGCGCGGCCCGTGCTCGCGCATCCGGTCCTGGACGTAGACCTTGTTGCGCTGGTCGCGCGAGAAGGCGACGTCGAGGCGGTCCAGGTGACCGGAGGCGCGGAACGCCTCCAGCTCCTCCCGGTAGTAGAAGTCGGTGGCTTCGCACTGCTCGCCGAAGAACAGCCAGTTCGCGCCGGTGTGGCCACGGGCCCGCCGATCCTCCAGGAATCCGACGAACGGCGCGACGCCGGTGCCGGGACCCACCATGATCATCGGCGTCGTGGAGGAGACCGGCGGGCGGAAGTGCGGGGAGCGCTGGACGAACACCTGCACCGGGCCGTCGTCGGCGCAGTCGGCGAGGTAGGTCGAGCAGACGCCGTTGCGGTCGCGGCCGAGGTCGTTGGTGTAGCGGACCACGGACACCGTGAGGCGCACCTCGCCGGGGTGCGCCAGCGGGCTGGAGGAGACGGAGTACAGCCGGGGCTGGAGCCGCCGGAGCACGCCGGCCCACTCGGCGGCGCTCGCCCGGACCGGGAAGGCCGCGACCACGTCGGCGGCCTGCCGGCCCCAGCTCCACCGCGCCAGCTCGCCCTTGTTGTCCGGCCGCAGCAGCCGCTTGAGGTCGCGGTCGCCGGTGCGCTCGGCGACGAAGCCGAGCAGGTCCGGGGTGATGCGGGTGATGTCGAGCCGGGTCCGCAGGGCCTCGCCGAGGGGGAGGTCGCCGACCCCGGGCAGGGTCACGCCCCGCTCCGCGTCGAGGCCCGTCAGCGCGAGCCACTCCGCGACCAGCCCGGACCCGTTGGCCGGCCACACCCCGAGGGCGTCACCGGCCTCGTAGGCGAGCCTGCCGCCGTGGGTGTCGAACGCGAACTGCCGCACCTCCTTCTGCGCCCCGGGCAGGCTCAGCACCCGGTTGCCGATCAGGAGGGTGGTGAAGGGGGACGCCTTCGAGGAGGCGGCCGGCGCGGCGGCCCGGTCCGTGGAGAGCAGGGCGGCGGACGCGGCTGCGGGCGGTACGGCGGGGGCCGTCGCGGCGGCGGGCGCGGGAGGCTCCGGTGCGCCGCCCGCCGTGACGGACGGCCCGGGGGCGGGCGGCCCGGCGGGGGCCGGCCGGCCGCCCGCGTCGGCGACGGAGCCGGGAAGGGGGCCGACGGGGGGAGCGGCGGGGGGAGCGGCGAGCACGCCGGTGACCTGCTCCAGCCACGTCCCGGCGGCCTCGTCGTCGTCCGCCTCGCAGTCGGTCCGCGGGTGCAGGCGGGTGGCGCCGAGCTCCGCGAGCCGTTCGTCGAGGCGCCGCCCGTGGCCGCAGAAGTCGTCGTAGCTGGAGTCGCCGAAGGCGAGGACGGAGTACCGCACGCCGTCCAGCCGGGGCGCGCCGCCGTCGGCCAGCGCCTGCCAGAAGTCGGCGCCGTTGTCGGGTGCGTCACCGTCGCCGAAGGTGCTGGTGACGATGAGCAGGTCGGTGCCCGCGGTGAGCCGTCCGGGCGTGGTGTCGGCCATGGCGAGCAGGGCCGGGGGGCGGCCCGCCTCGGCCAGCCGGGCGGCGGCCCCGGCGGCGAACTCCTCGGCGGTGCCGGTCTGCGAGGCCCACAGGACGAGCAGTTCCCGGGCGCGGACGGGTTCGGGGGCGGCGCCGGCCGGCCCGCGGAGCGGGGCGGCGGGGGCGGGCGCGGCGGGAGTCGCCGTCCGGGAGAACGCCCCGGCCAGCAGGCCGTCCACCCACCGCGCCGTCTCCGGGGCGAACGGCGCGTCGGCCGGCAGCACCGGCACGCCGCCGGGCGGCGCCAGCGCGACCCCGGCGAGGAAGCCGGACAGGTAGCGGCGCTCCGGTTCGGTGAGCACCGGCGGCGCGAGGTGCTCGATGCCGAGCAGCGCGGCCAGGGCGGGCAGGGCACCGGCCCTGTCCCCCTCCACCGCCGCCCCCGGCCCCGCGTCGACGCCCGGGACGGCGCCGACACCCGGCGGCGGGGCGGCCGGGGCCTGCGGCGGGACGGCGGGCCCCGACACCGCCGTCCCCGGAACGGAGTCCGCGGGCACCGGGGCCGGCACCACCCGCAGCGCCACGGCACAGGCCTTGAACTCGGGCTGGAAGGAGACCGGGTCGACGGCGTCGTTGGTGACGGCGTTGATGCCGAGGTACTCGCCGAAGAGGTCGTTCCAGTGGAACGGCGCGAAGCAGTTGCCGGGGCGGACCCGGTCGGTGACGACGGCGGGCAGGACGGCGCGGCCCCGCCGGGAGGCGACCTCGACGTGGTCCCCCTCCTCCGCGCCCATCGCGGCGGCGTCCTCCGGGTGGAGCTCGACGAAGGGACCGGGGTTCAGCCGGTTGAGCTTGCCGACCCTTCCGGTCTTGGTGAGGGTGTGCCACTGGTGCTGGAGGCGGCCGGTGTTGAGGACGAACGGGTAGTCGTCGTCGGGGAGTTCGGCGGCGGGCAGGTGCGGGCGGCCGAAGAACCGGGCCCGGCCGTCGGCGGTGGGGAACGCCAACCGGGGGCGGGTGCCGTCCGCCCGCTCCAGCAGGGTCTGGCTGACGCCGTCGTTGAGGTAGCGGATCGGGTTGCGGTCGCTGCCGTCCGGGGACGGCGCCGGCCACTGCACCGGGGTCTCGCGCAGCCGCCGGTAGTCGACGCCGCGCAGGTCCCAGCCGGTCGCCGGGTTCCAGGCCCGCTTGAGCTCCTCGAAGACCTCCTCGGCGCTCGCGTAGGTGAAGGCGTCGGCGAAGCCCATCTCGCAGGCCACCCGGGCGATCAGCTGCCAGTCGGGCAGTGCCTGCCCGGGCGGGTCGACGACGCCCTGGACGAGGGTGAGGTTCCGCTCCGAGTTGATCATGACGCCGTCGGACTCGGCCCACAGCGTGGCGGGCAGCACCACGTCCGCGTACGCGTTGGTCTCGGTCTCCGTGAACACGTCCTGGGTGATGACCAGTTCCGCGGCCTCCAGGGCGGCGATGACGGTCTTGCGGTTGGCGACGGAGGCCACCGGATTGGTGCAGATGATCCAGCACGCCTTGACGTCACCGGCGGCCATCTGCTCGAACATCTCGACCGTGCCGCGCCCGACGTCGGTGCGCAGGGTGCCCGCCCCGATCCCCCACAGGTCCTCGACGAAGGCCCGCTCGGCGTCCACGAGAACCGATCGCTGGCCGGGCAGGCCCGGGCCCATGTACCCCATCTCCCGGCCGCCCATCGCGTTGGGCTGGCCGGTCAGCGAGAACGGGCCGCTGCCGGGGCGGCAGATCGCACCGGTCGCCAGGTGCAGGTTGACCAGGGCGTTGGTGTTCCAGGTGCCGTGGGTGGACTGGTTGAGGCCCATCGTCCAGCAGCTCGTCCACTCCCCCGCCGCACCGATCCACTGCGCGGCCTGCCGGATGTCGGCCTCCGGTATCCCGGTGATCTCGGCGACCCTCGCCGGCGGGTAGTCCGCCAGGAAGGCGGGCATCGCCTCCCAGCCGTCGGTGAACTCCGCGATGAACGCCTCGTCGGTGTGGCCGTTCGCCACCAGCAGGTGCAGCAGTCCGTTCAGCAGGGCGAGGTCGGTCCCCGGCCGGATCTGCAGGAACAGGTCGGCCTTGTCGGCGGTGGCGTTGCGCCGCGGGTCGACGACGACGAGCTTCGCCCCGGCCGACCTGATCCGGTCCATCATCCGCAGGAACAGGATCGGGTGGCAGTCGGCCATGTTCGAGCCGATGACGAGGAACACGTCCGCGTGGTCGAAGTCCTGGTACGAGCCGGGCGGGCCGTCCGCGCCGAGCGACAGCTTGTAGCCGGTGCCGGCCGAGGCCATGCAGAGCCGGGAGTTCGACTCGATCCGGTGGGTCCGCACGAACCCCTTGGCGAGCTTGTTCGCCAGGTACTGCGCCTCCAGGGACATCTGCCCGGAGACGTAGAAGGCGAGCGCGTCGGGGCCGTGCCGGTCCAGGATCGCCCGCAGGCGTCCGGCCACCGCCGTGATCGCCTCGTCGACGTCCGCCTCGGCCGGCTCGGCGCCGCGCTCGGCACGGACCAGGGCCCTGGTGGCCCGCCCGGAGGCGGCCATCAGCTCGGCGCCGGTCGCGCCCTTCGTGCAGAGCCGCCCGCGGTTCGCCGGGTGCTTCCGGTCCCCGACCGCCTTCACGACGGTGCGCCGGCCGCTGACGGCGTCCCGGCCGATGTCGAGCACGATGCCGCAGCCGACGCCGCAGTACGAGCAGACCGTCCGCACGCTGTCCGCCTTCGAACCTGGCGTCGTCACCGAGACTCCCTCCCGAAGGACCAAGCGGTGGGAAACTCCCACGATCGTGACCCTAGGAAGGCCGCATTACCGCCTTGTCACGGCCCGTGGATCGGGGAGTTAACCGGATCGCACACGTGCTCCGGGCCGCCGTGAGCGCAGCGGCGGCCGGTTCGCGCCCCGTCCGGGGCGACACCCTCGGCGTGCGGTCCCCGCTCAGGGGGCCGTGACGTCCCGGGGGCCGGCGTCGAGGTAGGCCCAGGCCCTGGTGCCGGACCGCAGGACGACCTCGGTCCTGGCGTAGTCGTCGACCTCGTAGTCGTCCGCCGCGGCGAGCTCGGCGTCGGTGAGGGCGAAGACGCTGCCCTCCACCGCGTCGCCGCCCTCGGCGGAGGCCACCACCAGGGGGTGGCGGTCGGTGCCGCTGGCCGCGATCACCTCCGGGTCCGTGATCGCGATGGAGGTCAGGCGGAAGCCCGGCAGCGCGTCCGGCCGCCCGTCGAGGCGCCGGCCGAACCGGGCGAGCTGGACCCCGGGGAGCTGGAGCGTCCCGTAGGAGAACAGGTGGTGGACCGTCTGATCGGTCATCGAGAGAACCCCTCCGCGGACTCGGTTGCGCACGCCGGCCCCAACCTATCGAACGCGATTCGCACGGTGCAGCACCGTGACGCGAATCCTGCCCTTCGGGGCGCTCCGCCGACCAGGCCGCCGGGCCCGGCAGCGTACGGGGTCCGCGCTCCACGGACTAGGGTGACGGCCGTGGAGCGGGTACTGGTCGCGGGCATCCCGGGTGCGGGCAAGACGACGGCGGCGGGGCGGCTGGCCGCGCGGCTCGGCCTGCCGCAGTACGAACTGGACGCCCTGCACCACGGGCCGAACTGGACCCCGCGGCCCGCGTTCCGCTCCGACGTCGAGACGTTCGCGCACACCGCCCGCTGGGTCACCGAGGACCAGTACACCGGGCTGCTCGGGGATCTGCTGACCACCCGGGCCGACACCTACGTCTGGCTCGACCTGCCCCGGTACACCGTCATGCACCGCGTCCTGCGCCGCTCGCTCGCCCGTGCGCTCACCCGCCGCGAGCTGTGGAACGGCAACCGGGAGCACTTCCGGGAGTGGCGCGACCCGGAGCACCCGATCCGCCGGGCCTGGAGCCACCACTCCGCGTACCGCCGACGGACCCTGGACCGCCTCGCCGCCCACCCCGGGCTGACGCTGGTCCACCTCACCTCGGCCCGGGCCGCCCGCGCCTGGCTGCGCACGGTCCCCCGGCCGCTCCCCGCCCGCCCCGGCACCACGACGGAGCGGTAGGTCCGGTCGGTGCCGGCTGGGGGCGGCCGGTCAGCCGTGGCCGGCGGTGGACGCCCGGACGCGCAGTGCCCAGTCGTGCCGGCGCACCACGCCGGGGACCGCCGCTCCCGCCAGCAGATCGCTCAGCAGCTCCGCGCACGCGCGTCCGTACTGCGCCGCGCGCAGGTCCACCGCCGTCACCTGCGGGCTCGCCCCCCGCGCCGCGGGGCCGTCGACGCACGCGGCCACCAGCAGGTCCGCGCCGACCCGCAGGCCCGCCCGGGCCGCGGCCGTCAGCACGCCGGGCACCGCGCCGTCGGGGGCGCACACCACCGCGTCCAGGCCCGGGGTGCCGGCGAGCAGTTCCGCGGTGGCGGCCTCCGCCTCGGCGGGCGTGGCCGCGAACGGGACCGTCCGCACCGTGACCTCGACGCCCTGCTGCCGGGTCCAGTCGGCGGCGGCGGCCCGCAGCGCGGCGGCCCAGTCGGACCCCGGGCCGGGGGCCAGCAGCGCCGGGCGGCGTGCTCCGCGCGCCGCGAGGTGGTCGAGCAGCGAGGCGAGCGAGGCGGCGTTGTCGCACACCACCGCGCCGCTGGGGGCGACGCCGCCGCCCAGGTAGCGCTCCCCCGTCACCACCGGCACGCCGGAGCCCAGCAGGTACGGGACCTCCGGGTCGTCGACCTCGGGGTCGATCACCAGCAGGCCGTCCACCCGCGCGGCGAGTCCGCCGCCGGACGCCGTCCCCGGGGCCAGCAGGACGAGGTCCAGTCCGTCCTCCCTGGCCCGCTCGACCGCGCCGAACGCCAGGTTCATGTAGTACTCCAGGCGCGTCGCCGTCCGCGGCAGGTGCAGGCCGATCGCCCCGGTGCTGGAGCGGCGGAGGCTGCGAGCGGCCGAGTTGGGGCGGTAGCCGAGCTCGCGGGCCGCCGCCCGGACGCGTTCACGGGTGGCCTCCGCGACCCTGCCGGAGCCCTGCAGCGCGTCGGAGGCCGTGCTCTTGGACACCCCGGCCGCCCGGGCCACGTCGAACAGGGTCACAGGTTGGCTGGTCACAGCCCGGAAGTCTAGACACCGCCCCGGGGCGCGCTCCCCACCTCGGGCCCGCCCTCGATCCCGTTCGCCGGCCGGGGCACGGCGGGCGGTCTCCGGCGCGTATTGCCGGAACGTTCCGGCATGGCTACTCTTCCCCGTGCCGGAACGTTCCGGCACGGCGGCGACGAGGCCGCCGGCCCAGCCACCCCCGGGAACCGCCATGCGTCTGATCACCGCCCTGAACCCGCCGGCCTCCCCGGCCCGCACCCGCGCCCCGCAGCGCGCCGCCCTGCGGGTGGCCGTCGTCCAGCAGCGCTGGCACCAGGACCCGGAACAGCACCGCGCCGGTCTGCTGGAGGGCATCCGCCTGGCCGCCGAGCAGGGCGCGAGCCTGGTCGCGCTCCAGGAGCTGACGCTCTCCCCGTACTTCGCCGTCCTGCGCCAGGCGGACCACCCGCAGGCCGTCGAGCCCGAGGACCTGCTGACCGGTCCGACCTTCGCCTTCGCCGCGGCCGCGGCCCGCGAGCACGGCCTGCACGTCCACGCCTCGCTGTTCGAGAAGGCCGACGGCCCGGAGGGCCCCGACGGCCTCGGCTACAACACCGCGATCCTGGTGGCACCCGACGGCACCCTGGTGCAGCGCACCCGCAAGCTCCACATCCCCGTGACCGAGGGCTACTACGAGGACACCTGGTTCCGCCAGGGCCCCGCCGGCGACGACGCGTTCCCGCTGGCCGAGGTCGGCGGCGCCGCCGTGGGCATGCCCACCTGCTGGGACCAGTGGTTCCCCGAGCTCGCCCGCGCCTACTCCCTCGCCGGCGCCGACGCCCTCATCTACCCCACCGCCATCGGCTCCGAGCCCGGCCACCCCGGCTTCGACACCCAGCCGCTGTGGCAGAAGGTCATCACCGGCAACGCCATCGCCAACGCCACGTTCATGATCGTCCCCAACCGCACCGGCGTCGAGGGCGAGCTCACCTTCTACGGCAGCTCCTTCATCGTGGACCCCTACGGCCGCGTTCTCGCGCAGGCCCCGCGCGACGAGGCCGCCGTCCTGGTCGCCGACCTCGACCTCGACCAGCGCCACGACTGGCTCGAACTCTTCCCGTTCAACTCCACCCGCCGCCCGGACGCCTACGCGCCGCTGACCGCCCGGGGCTGACGCGCGGGAGCGCCGGATGCCGGTGCCCCCGACTGCGGGGGCCCCGGCACCGACGGCACCGTC
>NZ_JBHXKE010000212.1:0-635 GCF_042722765.1 Kitasatospora sp. NPDC058406 | reverse complement strand
GCCCCGCGCCCCCCCGGGGGCGCCGGGGGGGGGGCGGGGTCGCCGGGCCCCCCGGCGGGGGGGGCCCCCGCCACCGACGGCACCGACGTCCGGCGACGTCGGCTGTCCGGAGGGGTCGGCGGAGCGGGCGTCAGAGGCGTTCCTCCATGCGGATCGCCTTCCGGAGCTGCCGGTGGGCCTCCCCCTCGTGGCCCTCGTGCTGTTCGAGGAGGGCGGCGGCGATCGCGTCGAGCTTGCGCTGGACGGCGTGCTCGGCGCGCCGCTCGGCGTTCTTGAGCAGCGCCAGCAACAGCAGCGTGACCGCGGCCATCGTGTCGCCGACGAGGATCTGCCACTCCGTCGACAGACCCGCCGCGTGGACCGCGAAGAAGGCGGCCACCAGCACGACGCAGAACACGGAGAACGCCGGCGAGCCGGTCAGGTTGGAGGCGTTCTCGGCGAGCCGCTCGAACCGGCCCCGCTCGCCGTCCTCACCTCGGGTGGCGGGGTGGGAGAGCGTCATGTCCCTCGCCCTCCCGTCCACCGCGAGCGGACCCCGCGGGGGGCCCGCGGCGCCCCCCCGGGGCCCGCCCCCACCCCCCCCCGGCGCCCGGCCCGGGGGGGGGCTTTAAAACAAAAACCAACCCCCCAGACAG
>NZ_JBHXKE010000211.1:0-16752 GCF_042722765.1 Kitasatospora sp. NPDC058406 | reverse complement strand
GCGGGGGCGCTCTGGCAGTCGGCTACCGCCTAGTTGTCGCCGTCCTCGTCGATCAGGAACCCGCGCATCGGCGCCGGCGCCTGCTGCATCGGCTGCGGCGGCTGCGGACGGACGGCCGCCATCGGCTGGGTCATCCCGGCCGGCTGCATCTGCGGCGCACCCGAGTTGCCACCCGAGGCCTGACCGCCGAAGCCCTGCCCACCGGAGTTACCGCCGAAGGAGCCCTGTCCGCCGAAGGACGGCTGGTTCCCGCCGAACGCCGGCTGGCTGCCACCGAAGCTCGGCGACGGGCTGCTCATCGCACCGGCACCGGCCGGAGCCATCGACGAAGCGGCCGGCGGCAGCGACGCGGTGGCCGGGAGCCGCGGCGGGGCGAGCGAGTCGTCCGCCTGCGACTCCAGCTGGCGCAGCTGGGTCTCCAGGTACGACTTCAGGCGCGTGCGGTACTCGCGCTCGAACGCCCGCAGGTCCTCGACCTTGCGCTCCAGCGTGGCACGGGCGGACTCCAGCGAGCCCATCGCGACGCGGTGCTTCTCCTGCGCGTCCCGCTCCAGGGCGTCGGCCTTGGCGCGGGCGTCGCGCTCCAGGCCCTCGGCCCGGCTGCGCGCCTCGCCGACGATCTTGTTGGCCTCGGAACGGGCCTCGGAGATCGCCTGGTCGGCCGTCTGCTGGGCGAGCGCCAGGACGCGGGCGGCACTGTCGCCGCCGGGGCTCTGCTGCTGCATCGGGGCGCCCATCGGGCCACCCATCTGCTGCTGGCCGCCCATCTGCTGCGGGCCGCCCATGGGGCCGCCCATCTGCTGCATCTGCTGCTGGCCCATGCCCTGGCCCATGGGGTTGCCCATGCCCTGCGGGCCGCCGGGGCCACCCATCGGCTGGAGCATCTGACCACCCATCGGCTGGACCAGCTGCTGCTGGCCGCCCATGGTCTGGCCCATCTGCTGCTGCTGCTGCTGCGGACCGCCGGGGCCCATCGGGCCGCCCTGGCCGGACGGAAGCTGCGGGGCGCCGGACGGCAGGCCGAGCGGCTGGTTGCCCATCTGCTGCTGCGGGCCACCCATCTGCTGCTGCTGCGGGCCGCCGGGGCCGCCCATCTGCTGCTGCTGCGGGCCGCCGGGGCCACCCTGCTGGCCGGGGACCGGCGGGCCGGATATGGCGGCCGGCACCGGGGCGCCGGAGCGCGCGTCCTGCGGCGGCTCCTTGCGCATGTTGGCCTGGTTCTGCGCGGCGGCACGGGTCGCGGCGGCCAGCTTGGCGCGCAGGTCCTCGTTCTCGCGGAGAAGGCGGGTCAGCTCCGCCTCGACCTCGTCGAGGAAGGCATCGACCTCGTCCTCGTCATAGCCTTCGCGCAGGCGGACGGTCGTGAACTGCTTGTTCCGAACGTCCTCGGGGGTCAATGGCATCTCTTCACCTCAACGTGATCGTCGGCACACCGGCATCCTGTCGCATCGCTCACCTACGACTAGGGCCGCACAAGCGAGATCAGGACATACACAATGATCATCAGTACGAAGAAGGACAGGTCGAGCGCCACGCCCCCGAGACGCAACGGCGGAATGAACCGCCGCAGAAGCTTGAGCGGCGGATCCGTGACAGTGTACGTGGCCTCCAGGACCAGGACCATGGCCTTGCCCGGCCGCCACGAACGCGCGAACTGGAAGACCCAGTCCATCACCAGCCGCACGAGCAGGAACACCAGGAAGACGGTCAGTGCGTAATAGAGCACCGCCCACACGATCTCCATCGCGCTTCCCTCTCCCCGGTTCTTCGGCCCTTGAGGCCGCTCGCTGTCGCTAACTCACTGTCGATCAGATCCACACGTAAAGTCGTGGCCGGGTCAGCTCTGGTTGAAGAACCCACCCTCGGCGATCCGAGCCTTGTCCTCCGCCGTGACATCGACGTTAGCAGGAGACAGGAGGAACACCTTCTGCGTCACGCGCTCGATACTGCCGTGCAGACCGAAGACGAGTCCAGCGGCGAAGTCTACGAGTCGCTTCGCATCGGTGTCGTCCATCTCGGTGAGATTCATGATCACAGGGGTCCCGCCGCGGAACTGTTCCCCGATGGTACGGGCCTCGTTGTAGGTCCTCGGGTGCAGCGTGGTGATGCGGTAGGGCTCTCGTTCGTTCACTACCTTGGGCATGATCACCGGGGCGCTCTTCTCCAGGTTGTGGCGGCGTTCGGGTGTGATGGACGACACTGGGGCCATCCTCGGAGTCTCCTGGCGGATCGGGACCGCGGCCGGCACCGGCTGCGGCGCGATCGAGGGGACCGGAGCGGGGGTCGCGGCGGCCGGACGCGGGATGTCCTCGGTCCGCCCGGTCCGGATCGGCTCGGGGTCCGCGTCGTAGTCGTCGTCGGGGTCGTACCCCTGACCGTCGTACGTCTCGTCCTCCACGAGGCCGAGGTAGACCGCCATCTTGCGCATTGCGCCGGCCATGCTCCTGTCTCCTCCGCTTGTGGTGGACCGGCTCCCTCCCGGCGGCCGGGCCGTACGACCCCGCCTGCGGATTCCGCGGTCCGCCCACGACACTCCGTCAGGCCGACGCCCGGTCAGAAATCGTGGAAGAGGGCCGCGGAGCTGCGATCCACGGTTGGCTAGCGCTCAGATAAGCTGCTAGCTTCTGTCCTATTTTGTCCTGCAGTCTGATCTACTACCCGGTGACGTTACCTGAGGGGTGACCGCACTCCGAGTACCGCCGTTCCGACGCGCACATGTGTCGCTCCGGCGGCAATGGCCTGCTCCAGATCGCCGCTCATTCCTGCGGAGACCATCGTGGCAGCAGGATGGGCCGTCCGTACGGCGGTTGCGATTTCCGCCAGCCGATCGAAGGCCCTGGCAGGGTCCCCGGCCAGCGGTCCGGCGAGCGGGGCGACCGTCATCACACCGCCCAGCCGGAGGCCGGGCGTGTCGGCGATCGCGTCGGCCATCTCCAGGACGTCCGCCGGGGCCACCCCGGCGCGGTGCTCGCCCTCGCCGTGCTCCTTGTCCAGCGCCACCTGCACCAGGCAGCCCAGCTCGGGCCGGTCCGCCTTGATCACTGCCGCGCCGAGCGACTCCACCAGCCTGAGCCGGTCCACCGAGTGCACGTGGTTCGCGTACCGGACCACCGAGCGGACCTTGTTGGTCTGCAGCTGGCCGACGAAGTGCCAGTCGAGCGGAAGGTTTCTGCACTGCTCCGCCTTGGGCGCCGCGTCCTGGTCGCGGTTCTCCGCGACGTCGGTGACGCCCAGCCCGGCCAGCAGGGCGCTGTCCTCGGCCGGGTAGGTCTTGGTGACCACGATCAGCCGGACCTCCCCGCGCGCCCGCCCGGCCGCGGCACAGGCGTCGGAGATCCGCCGCTCGACCACGTCCAGGTTGGTACCCAGTTCTTCGTACCGGGCCCGCTGCCCGTCCGTCAGCCCGGCCGACCAGCTCGCGTCGGGGAAACCGGCGGTACTTCCCGGGAACGGTCCGTAGATGTCGTTCGTCATCAGAGATCAGAGCCCAACCAGACGTAGCTCGCGAGCCGGCCCGTGCGCTGCTCGCGACGATAGGAGTAGTGATCGGCGGATTCGAGGGTGCAGACAGATGATCGCACCAACTCGGTGACTCCCGCAGCGGCCAACTGGGCCGCCACTCCGTTCGGCACGTCCAGCGCCGGTGTTCCCCAGGAGGTCTCGGCGTACGCGGCGGGCACCCGCTCGGCGACCTCGGCGCGCAACGGCGCCGGCACCTCGTAGCAGCGCCCGCAGACCGCGGGGCCGGTGGCGGCGGTGATCCGCCCGGGCTCGGCCCCCAGTTCGACCATGGCCCGGACCACCGCCGGCACCACCCCCGCCGCGAGTCCGGGCCGGCCCGCATGGGCGGCGCCGACGACACCCGCCACCGGGTCGGCCAGCAGCACCGGGGTGCAGTCGGCGGTCAGGACCGCCAGCGCCAGCGGCCGGTCGGTGACCACCGCGTCCACCGTGGGAGCCTCCCCCGCCGGCTGGCGCTCCGTCACCACCGCCACGTCCGCGCCGTGCACCTGGTTCATCCAGACCACGTCGGCCGGGTCCAGGCCCAGCGAACGGGCCGCGATCCCCCGGTTCTCCCGGACGGCCGCCGGGTCGTCCCCCACCGCGCCGCCGAGGTTCAGCTCCCCGTACGGCGAAGTGCTCACCCCGCCCCACCGTGAGGTGAAGGCGAAGTGAGCACCATCGCGTGCGACGCGATCGATCACTTAAGGAAATCCGGGACGTCGAGTTCCTCGGCCGGGCTCTCCACGTACGGCTGACGGGCCGGCTGCACCTGCGGCGGAACCGGGGCGGCGGTGGTGACCGGGGCCTCCGCCGAACGGGACGGACCCTCGCCGTCCGGGCGGGACGTCACCGAGCCGATGCCCCCGTACGCGGGCCGGCCGGAGGGGCGCTCGGGGGCGCCGCCCGACGAGGAGGCCGGCGGGTTGGCCGGGGCCGCGCTCGCCTTGACCACCGGGTCGCGGACGATGGCCGGCGGCTGGCCGCCGTCGAAGCCGGCCGCGATGACGGTGACCCGCACCTCGTCGCCGAGCGCGTCGTCGATGACCGCACCGAAGATGATGTTGGCCTCGGGGTGCGCCGCCTCGCTGACCAGCTGGGCGGACTCGTTGATCTCGAACAGGCCGAGGTCGGACCCGCCGGAGATGGAGAGCAGCACGCCGCGGGCCCCGTCGATCGAGGCCTCCAGCAGCGGGGAGGAGATCGCCATCACGGCGGCGGCCTTCGCGCGGTCCTCGCCGCGGGCCGAGCCGATGCCCATGAGCGCCGAACCGGCCTCGGACATGACCGACTTGACGTCGGCGAAGTCGAGGTTGATCAGGCCGGGGGTGGTGATCAGGTCGGTGATGCCCTGGACGCCGGAGAGCAGCACCTGGTCGGCGGAGCGGAACGCGTCCAGCACGCTGACCTGGCGGTCCGAGATGGACAGCAGCCGGTCGTTGGGGATCACGATGAGGGTGTCGACCTCTTCGCGGAGGCTGGCGATGCCGTCCTCGGCCTGGTTGGCGCGGCGACGGCCCTCGAAGGTGAACGGGCGGGTGACCACGCCGATGGTGAGCGCGCCCAGCGAGCGGGCGATGTTGGCGACCACGGGGGCGCCACCGGTGCCGGTGCCACCGCCCTCGCCGGCGGTGACGAAGACCATGTCGGCCCCCTTGAGGACCTCCTCGATCTCCTCGCGGTGGTCCTCGGCGGCCTTCCGGCCGACCTCGGGGTTGGCGCCGGCGCCGAGGCCCCGGGTGAGTTCACGGCCCACATCGAGCTTGACGTCGGCGTCGCTCATGAGGAGGGCCTGCGCATCGGTGTTGATCGCGATGAACTCGACGCCCTTGAGACCGACCTCGATCATCCGGTTGATGGCGTTGACACCACCGCCGCCGATTCCGACGACCTTGATGACTGCGAGGTAGTTCTGCGGTGCTGCCACGTCGAAGGCCTCTCGCCTCGAATTTCCGGGTCGGTCCGACGCCGGTACGGGTCATTCCGACGGATGTCGATGGGTAGGGAGCCTGGTTTCTGACGCAATGTCCGAAATGCCGACCGCCGACCCCAACCCTAAACTTGACCTTTAGGGTTAGTGCTGTGCCTCTGTCACATCACCAGGGAACACAGGCTGGTGACACAGGACACTAGGTGGCTCCGGCCACGTGTTTCAACGAACACGCCGAGCTTCCCTTTTTCTTTTGAGCCTATGTGATCATCAACCGCCGGATGAAACCGGGGTGACCACCAAGGGTCGGGCCGACACGAAACCGCGTCAAGCCCACCCGTCACCCGCCGCCACTCTGTCAGCGACGCGCTCCGCGCGCACCCTTGTGCAGAAAACCTACCGGATCATCCGGACACCGCCGGCGCCTCCGGCGCACTCACGTCGAAGTTCGTACCCTTCTGACCCAGCAGCGCCACCAGGACCCGGGCTTTCCGATCGGTCTGCTCGGGACTTCCCCAGCGAACCGTCGCACCCCCGCTGAGCTGCAACTGGATATCGTCGTACGAATGCACCAGAACGGCCCCGGCCCGCTGCCGGACCTCGGCCGGCAGGCCGGCGGCCACCGCCACCGCGCCCTGCACCAGCTGGGCCCGCCCGATCACCGACTCCACGTCCCTGGCGGGCTGGCTGAGCCGGAGCTCCACCACCGGGACGCCCTCCGGCGCGGCCGGCTCGGTGGCGAAGCTCACGCCACCCGCGTCGACCTGGGTGAACCGGCCGTCCTCGCCCTTCACCGCGGCGACCGCCGACCGCTGGGTGATCTTCACCCGCAGGGTGTGCGGCCAGCCCCGCCAGACCTCGGCCCCGGCCACCCGCGGGATCGCCTCGACCCGCCGCCGGACGTCCGCCAGGTCCACCCGGGCCAGCGGGCCGGAGCCGACCCCGCCGATCGCCGAGCGGACCTGGTCGGCCGTCAGCCGGTCGTCCTGGACGCCCTGCACCGAGATGCTGCGGACGTCCAGGACCGAGGAGAGGAAGACCAACCACGCCAGCACGCCCAGCACCGCGGCCGCGAGCGAACCCAGCACCACCACACCGCGCCGCGAGAGCCGGAGCCGGGGGGTGTACTCCTCGTCCCCGAGATCCTCGTCGTGCGGGTATCCCCGGCCGCCGGCCGGGGGCGGCTCGGCGAGCCGGGCGTCAGCCACGACGGCGGCCGCCCCGGGCTGCCTCGATGGCCTCGTAGACCATGCCGACCAACAGGTCGTCCGCGTCCCGGCGGCCGAACTCGGCGGCGGCCCGGCTCATGTCCCACAGCTTCTGCGGGTCGGTCAGCACCGGCAGCACGTTCTGCAGCACCCAGTCCGGGTTCAGCTCCGCGTCGTCGACCAGCAGCCCGCCGCCGGCCTTCACCATCGGCTGGGCGTTCAGCCGCTGCTCGCCGTTGCCGATCGGCAGCGGGACGAAGGCCGCGGGCAGGCCGACGGCCGCCAGCTCGGCCACCGTCATCGCGCCGGCCCGGCAGAGCATCAGGTCGGCGGCCGCGTACGCGAGGTCCATCCGGTCCAGGTACGGCAGCGCGCGGTACGGCGGCATCCCGGGGATGTCGTCCACCTGCGGCAGCTCGTTCTTCGGGCCGACGGCGTGCAGGATCTGCACGCCGTACTGCTGCAGGCGCGGGGCGATCGCGGCGATCGTCTCGTTGAGCCGGCGTGCGCCCTGCGAGCCGCCGGAGACCAGCAGCGTGGGCAGCCGCTGGTCGAGGCCGAAGTAGTGCCGGGCCTCCGGACGGGACGCGTTGCGGTCCAGCGTGGCGATGGTCCGGCGCAGCGGGATGCCGATGTACCGGGAGTCGCGCAGCTTGCTGTCCGGCGTGGAGACCGCGACGAAGTCGCTGTACCGCGCACCGATCTTGTTGGCCAGGCCCGGCCGGGCGTTGGCCTCGTGCACCACGATCGGCACACCGGCCCGCTTGGCGGCCAGGTACGCGGGCATGGCGACGTAGCCGCCGAAGCCGACCACGGCGTCCGCCTTGACCCGCTCGATGATCTCCTGGGCGGCCCGGACGGTGCCGCGCAGCCGGCCCGGGACGGTGATCAGCTCGGGGGTGGGCTTGCGGGGCAGCGGGACGGCCGGGATCAGCTCCAGCTGGTAGCCGCGCTCGGGTACCAGCCGGGTCTCCAGGCCGCGCTCGGTACCGAGGGCGGTGATCCCGATGGACGGGTCATGCCTGCGGAGGGCGTCCGCGAGGGCCATGGCCGGCTCGATGTGACCGGCGGTCCCCCCGCCGGCGAGTACGACATGCACCGAAATTCACCGCTCCCTGCGTGCCGGCACCGGGGCCGGGCGCGCTGTGGTTCGTCGTCGTGGCAGCACCCGGGCCAGCTGTTTCCTGATCCGGGAGTTCTTGCTCCGGGCGGCCAGGGCCGCCTTCGCTCCCGAGCTGCTGCGTGCCAGGCAGAGCAGCACCCCGATCGCGGACATGGCCGACAGCATGGCGGAACCGCCGTAGGAGAACAGCGGGAGCGGGACGCCCGCGATGGGCAGCAGTCCCAGCGCCGATCCCAGGTTGATCACGGCCTGAGCCATGAGCCAGGTGATGGCGGCTCCCGCGGCGTACCTGACGAAGGGGTCCTTCGTGCCGATGGCCACACGGATACCCGCGTAGCCTAGTGCCGCGAAGAGACCGATCACCGACAGCGTCCCCACCAGTCCCAGTTCCTCGCCCGTCGTGGCGAAGATGAAGTCGGTGTGCGCCTCCGGGAGCTGGCCCCACTTCTCGACCCCGGCGCCGAGGCCGGAACCGAAGAGACCGCCGAGGCCGAACGAGTAGACGCCGTGCAGGGCCTGGAAGCAGGCGCCGGCCGGGTCGAGTTTGGTGACGCCGATGCAGGAGAGCCGCTCGGCGCGGTGCGGCACGGTGACCACCAGCGCGGTGCAGACCACCACGGCCACGCCGAGGGTCGCGACGAACAGCCGCAGCGGCGCGCCGACCATCCAGAGCAGGCCGAAGAGCATGGCCACCAGGATCATCGCGGTGCCCATGTCGCCGCCGAGCATGATCAGCGCGAGCAGCAGCAGGGCGCCGGGGACCAGCGGGACCAGCAGGTGCTTCCACTGGTCGAGCGTGCCGTTCCTCTGCTTCCGGGCCAGCAGGTCGGCGCCCCAGAGCACCAGGGCGAGCTTGGCGAACTCGGACGGCTGGAACTGGAACACGCCGAAATCCAGCCAGTTCCGGTTGCCGTTGACCTCCACGCCGACGCCGGGGATCGCGACCAGGACGAGTGCGCCGATCACCCCGAGCATCACCGGGTAGACGATCACCCGCAGCACGGCCACCGGGACCAGGGCGAAGCCGACCAGCAGCGCGAAGCCGAGCAGCACCCCGACCAGCTGCTTGAAGAAGTAGAACTGGGTCGAGCGGTGCTGGCCCAGCGCGAGGATCTGCGAGGCCGAGAAGACCATCATCAGCCCGAGCGCCACCAGCAGCAGCGCCGTACCGGCGATCAGCAGGTAGGGCGTGAGCGGCCGGTCCAGGGCGTACCGCACGCGGGCCCGGAAGGCCTGCAGGCGGGCCACCGGGCCGGCCGACTTGTAGGCGGTGGTGGTGGCGGAGATCACCCGCCAGCGGCCGGCCGCCCCGTTCTCCGGTGCGCCCGAACCACCCGCCCTGCCCTGACCGCCGCCCACCCGTCCCGCTCTCCCTCTGCGCCTCGCCCGCCTCCGGGCCGCTCCGATCCGGCGCGGCCCCTCGGCTCGCGGTGCGGGGCCCGTCCGTGCTCAGGGTGTGTCCGACACGCCCTACGCGTCCGCCAGCCCCCGGACGGCCGCCGCGAAGAGGTCGCCGCGCTCGCCGTAGTTGGTGAACATGTCCATCGAGGCACAGGCCGGGGCCAGCAGCACCGTGTCACCCGTTCGGGCGAGTGAGGCGGCCGCGCGGACCACCTCGGCCATCGCCACCGCGCCAGTCTGGCCCTCGGCCGCCTCGATCACCGGGACATCCGGCGCGTGTCGTGCCAGCGCCTCCCGGATCAGCGCGCGGTCCTCGCCGATCAGCACGGCGGCGCGCAGCCGCTCGGCCGCGCCCTGGACCAGGTCGTCGAAGGCCGCGCCCTTGGCCAGGCCGCCGGCGATCCAGACGATCGGCCGGTAGGCGGAGAGCGAGGCCGCGGCGGCGTGGGTGTTGGTCGCCTTGGAGTCGTCGATGTACGTCACGCCGTCGACGACGCCGACCTCGGCGATCCGGTGGGCGTCCGGCCGGAAGGCGCGCAGGCCCTCCCGGACGGCCTTCGGGTCCACCCCGTAGGACCGGGCCAGGGCCGCGGCGGCGAGCGCGTTGGCGATGTTGTGCGGGGCCGGCGGGTTGACGTCCTCGACGGAGCCCAGCTCGGCCGCGTTCTTGGCCCGGTCCGACACGAAGGCACGGTCCACCAGCAGGCCGTCGACCACGCCGAAGTTCGACAGGCCGGGCGCACCGAGGCCGAAGCCGACCGCCCGGCAGCCCTCCTCGACGTCGGCCTCGCGGACCAGCGCCTCGGTGGCCGGATCGGCCAGGTTGTAGACGCACGCGACGACGTTGCCCTCGTAGATCCGGCCCTTGTCGGCGGCGTACGCCTCCATCGAGCCGTGCCAGTCGAGGTGGTCGGGGGCCAGGTTGAGCACGGCCGCCGAGTACGGGCGCAGCGAGGGCGCCCAGTGCAGCTGGTAGCTGGAGAGCTCGACGGCGAGCACGTCGTACGGCTCCTCGGCGAGCACGGCGTCCAGCACCGAGACCCCGACGTTGCCGACGGCGGCGGTGCGCCGGCCGGCGGCCGTGAGGATCGAGGCGAGCATCTGGACGGTGGTGGTCTTGCCGTTGGTGCCGGTGACGGCCAGCCAGGGAGCGGGCTCGCCGGTCGTGGCCAGCGGGCGGCGCAGCCGCCAGGCCAGTTCGACGTCGCCCCAGACCTCCACGCCGGCCGCGGCGGCGGCCGCGAACAGCGGGCTGCTCGGCGGCCAGCCGGGCGAGGTGACGACCAGCCGGGTGCCGTCGGGCAGGCTGTCGCCGTCGCCGAGGCGGACGGTCACCCCCTGGGCCTCCAGCTCGGCGGCGCGGGCCTTCAGGCCCTCGCCGCTGCCGCCGTCCACCACGGTGACGCGGGCGCCGAGTCCGTGCAGGACGCGGGCCGCGCTGATGCCCGAGACTCCGAGCCCGGCGACGGCGACCGGCAGCCCGGCCCACTCGGGGTTGGTCATCCGGTCACCCATCCCGCGTAGAAGAGGCCGAGGCCGACGGCCACGCAGAGGCCCTGGATGATCCAGAACCGCACCACGACCAGGACTTCGCTCCAGCCCTTGAGTTCGAAGTGGTGCTGCAGCGGGGCCATCTTGAAGACGCGCTTGCCGGTCATCCGGAACGAGCCGACCTGGATGATCACCGAGAGGGTGATGATCACGAAGAGGCCGCCGAGCAGGATCAGCAGGATCTCGGTGCGCGAGCAGATCGCCAGACCGGCCATCGCACCGCCGAGGGCCAGCGAGCCGGTGTCGCCCATGAAGATCTTGGCGGGCGAGGTGTTCCACCAGAGGAAGCCGAAGCAGGAGCCCATCAGGGCGGCCGCGACCACGGCGAGGTCCAGCGGGTCCCGGACGTCGTAGCAGTTGGAGGTGGCCGAGACGGCGTACGCGCAGCTCTGGCCGTACTCCCAGACGCCGATGAAGGTGTAGGCGCCGAAGGCCATCACCGAGGCACCGGTGGCCAGGCCGTCCAGACCGTCCGTCAGGTTCACGCCGTTCGAGGTCGCGGCGATCAGGAAGTACGCGAAGATGACGAACAGCACCGGGCCGACCGACCACTCGAAGTCGCGGACGAACGAGAGGTGCTGGGAGGCCGGGGTGCGGTCGGCGCCGTCGGGGAACTGCAGCGCCAGGACGGCGAAGATCAGGCCGACGAGGGACTGCCCGGCGAGCTTCGCCTTGGCCCGCAGGCCCAGCGAACGGCGCTTGACGACCTTGATGTAGTCGTCGAGGAAACCCACCAGTCCCAGACCGGTCGTCAGGAACAGCACCAGCAGTCCGGAGGCGGTCGGGGATTCGCCCGTTATCGCCTTGGTGGCGAAGTAGGCGATGAGCGTCGCCAGGATGAAGGCGATGCCGCCCATGGTGGGCGTGCCCTTCTTGCTGTGGTGCGCCTTCGGGCCGTCGTCGCGGATGTACTGGCCGTAGCCCTGCCGGGCGAGCAGCTTGATCAGGGCCGGGGTGCCGAGCAGCGACAGGACCAGGCCGATCATGCCGGAGAAGAGGATCTGCTTCATTACTGGGCCGCACCGTCCGCGAGGATCGCCTCGGCCACCTTTTCGAGCCCCACCGAGCGGGACGCCTTCACCAGCACCACATCCCCCGGCCGCAGCTGACTGCGCAGCAGTTCGACCGCCGCGTCCGCGTCGGACACCAGCACCGACTCCTCACCCCACGAACCTTCGTTCCTCGCGCCCAGTTCCATGCAGGCCGCCTCGCGTCCGCCGACCGCCACCAGTTTGGTGACGTCCAGCCGGACCGCGAGCCGCCCGATGGCGTCGTGCTCGGCCAGGCTCTCCTCGCCGAGCTCCCGCATCTCGCCGAGCACCGCCCAGGTACGGCGACGCTCCGGACCTCGTCCCCCCATCGAGACCAGCGCCCGCAGCGCGGCCCGCATCGAGTCGGGGTTCGCGTTGTAGGCGTCGTTGACGACGGTGACACCATCGGCCCGGTCGACGACCTCCATGCGCCAGCGGGACAGCGCACCCGCCTCACTCAGTGCTTCGGCGGTGTCGTCGACGGTCATCCCGAGCTCCGTCGCCACCGCTGCGGCGGCGAGGGCGTTCGAGACGTGGTGCTCACCGTACAGGCGCAGCTGCACGGGTGCGGAACCGGCGGGGGTCGTCAACGTGAAGGATGGCCGTCCGGTGGAGTCCAGACGAACATCCTGTGCGCGGACCCGGGCGTCCGGGGATTCACCGAAGAACACCACCCTGGCCTTGGTGCGCGCGGCCATTGCGCGCACCAACCGGTCGTCGATGTTGAGGATCGCGACGCCGTCGGCCGGGAGCGCCTCGACCAGCTCGCCCTTGGCCTCGGCGATCGCCTCCTGCGAGCCGAACTCGCCGACGTGCGCGGTGCCGACGTTCAGCACCAGGCCGATCCGGGGCGGGGTGATCGAGGTGAGGTACTCGATGTCGCCCTTGTGCCGGGCTCCCATCTCCAGCACCAGGTGCCGGGTGGCGTCCTCGACCCGCAGGGCGGTCATCGGGTGGCCGATCTCGTTGTTGAGCGAGCCGGGCGGGTAGACGGTGTCGCCGAGGCGCCGGAGCAGCTGGGCGATCAGGTCCTTGGTGCTGGTCTTGCCGGCCGAGCCGGTGAGGGCCACGACGGTGGCGCCGGCGCGGCCGACGACCGCGCGGGCCAGCTTGCCGAGCGCGTCCACCACGCTGTCGACCAGGACGGTGGGGCCGCCGACCGGGCGGGAGGCCAGCACCGCGACGGCGCCCGCCGCGACGGCGGTGGCGGCGTAGTCGTGGCCGTCCGCGTGCTCGCCGACGAAGGCCGCGAAGAGGCCGCCGGGGACGACCTTGCGGGAGTCGACCTCGACCGGGCCGGTCACCAGGGCGTCGGGGTCGGCGTCGGCCAGGGTGCCCCCGACTGCTGCGGCCACCTCGGCGAGGGTCAGTGCGATCACTGCTGCTCTACTCCTCCGGTGCCCCGGGCGGCCGTGGTCCGTGCCACGACGTCCTGTCCGATGGCGTCACGCAGCACCTCCCGGTCGTCGAAGGGGCGGATCTCGTCTCGTACGTACTGGCCGAGCTCGTGGCCCTTGCCGGCCACCAGCACGGTGTCACCGGCCCGGGCGCGGGTGATGGCCAACTGGATCGCCTCGGCCCGGTCGGGGACGACCAGGACGGTGCCGCGCTCGGCCTCGGGCACCGCGGCGGCGCCGGCGAGCATGGTGGCGAGGATCGCCAGCGGGTCCTCGCTGCGCGGGTTGTCGCTGGTCAGCAGGGCGGTGTCGGCGAGCCGGGCGGCGATGCCGCCCATCGGGGCGCGCTTGTGCGGGTCGCGGTCGCCGCCGCAGCCGACGACCACGTGCAGCCGGCCCTTGGTGACCTCGCGCAGGGAGCCGAGGACGGCCTCCAGCGCGTCCGGCTTGTGCGCGTAGTCGACCACCGCGACGTACGGCTGACCGGCGTCGACCCGCTCCAGCCGGCCCGGCACGCCGGGAACGGCCGCGATGCCGGCCACGGCCCGGTCCAGCGGGAGGCCGGCGGTCGCCAGCACGGCGATCGCCGCCAGCGCGTTGGCGACGTTGAACGGGCCGGGCAGCGGGACGGCCGCGTCCGCCTCGGCGCCGTCGGGGCCGAGCACCCGGAACGTCGAGCCGACGGGGCCGAGCTGGACGTCCACCGCGCGCCAGTCCGCCTCGGGCGCGCCGGTGGCGGAGAAGGTGACGACCGGGATCTTCGCCTCGGCGGCCAGCCGGCGGCCGTACGCGTCGTCCAGGTTGGCCACGCCGGCGCGGGACTTGCCGGGCTGGAAGAGCCGGGCCTTCGCCTGGAAGTAGTCCTCCATGTCCGGGTGGAAGTCGAGGTGCTCGGGCGTGAGGTTGTTGAACAGCGCCACGTCGTAGACCACGCCGTCGGTGCGGCCGTAGACCAGCGCGTGGCTGGAGACCTCCATGGTCACCGCGTCCGCGCCGCGCTCGCCCATCACGGCGAGGATGGCGTGCAGGTCGGTGGCCTCGGGGGTGGTCCGCTCGCTCTTGATCCGCTCGGTGCCGACCCGCATCTCGACGGTGCCGATGACCCCGGGGCTGCGCCCGGCGCCGTGCAGACCGCCCTCGACCAGGTAGGAGGTGGTGGTCTTGCCGTTGGTGCCGGTCAGCCCGATCATCAGCAGCCGCTCGGAGGGCCGGTCGTAGACGGCGGCGGCCAGCTCGCCCATCCGGGCCCGCGGGCGGTCGACGACCAGCAGCGGCAGGCCGGTGCCGGCGGCCAGCTCGGCGCCGGCCGGGTCGGTGAGCACCGCCACGGCGCCGGCCGCGGCGGCCTGCCCGGCGAAGGACGCGCCGTGGTGGTTGGCGCCCGGGAACGCCACGTACACGTCGCCGGGACGGACCTCGCGGGCGTTGTGGGTGACGCCGGTGATCTCGGGTCCTTCGACGGGGCCGAGACCCAGCAGTCGGGCGACCTCGGCGAGCGGCCGGGCCCCCGTCCGGGCGGGGCGGGGCGGGCTCACGGTGGTTTGATCGGGTTTCGGCACGGCGGAGAGGCTATCCGCCGAAGGGCTTCCAGGGCCAAACCGGCCCTTTTCCGTGCCGGCGGCCGCACCCGCCCGGTCGTTGCTCATGGTCGATCACGGCTTCCACTCGACGGGCAGGTTGGGCGCCTCGCTACCGCTCGGCGGGACCTTGAGGGTCTTGAGGGTGAACTCCATCACCTGCTTGAACACCGGGCCGCAGAGCTGGCCGCCGAAGTGGCCGTTGACCGGGTCCTGGATCACGCAGGAGACGGTGACCTGCGGCTGGTCGGCCGGGGCGAAGCCGATGAAGGACGCGGTGTAGCCGCGGTACCCGCCGGTCTTGGGGTCCACCCGGTTGGCGGTGCCGGTCTTCCCGGCCACCCGGTAGCCGGGGATGGCGGCCTTGCCGCCGGTCCCCTGCTCGTCGGAGACGACCGACTCCAGCATCTCGGTGAGGGTCTTGGCGGTCTGTTCGCCGACCACCCGGGACTGCGCGCCCTGTGCGGCCGGGGTGTACCTGCCGTCCGGTGCGGTGGTGCCCTGCACGACGCTGGGCGTCACCCGGACCCCGCCGTTGGCGATGGTCGAGAACACCGAGGTCGCCTGCAGGGCGTTGACCGACAGGCCCTGTCCGAACGGGATGGTGTACTGCTTGGACGCCTTCCAGTCCTCCGGCTTGTCGAGCAGGCCGGCGGTCTCGCCGGGGAAGTCCAGGCCGGTGTGCTCGCCGATGCCGAACTTGCGCAGGTAGTCGTAGAGGACCCGGTTGGCCTCGGGCTGGGTCGCGCCGAGCGTCTGGGCGGCCTCGATGGTGCCGATGTTGGAGGACTTGGCGAGCACGCCGGCCAGGGTGAGGTACCAGGTGTCGTGCAGGACGTCGTCCTTGAACGCCACGTCGCCGCGGACCAGCGGGTACGGCACGGTGACCTTGGTGTCCCAGGTGGCCTTGCCGGTGTCCAGGACCGCCGCCATGGTCATCAGCTTGGCGGTGGAGCCCGGCTCGTAGGCGTCCTGCAGGGCCGCGTTCCCGAGCTGCGAGTTCCTGGCCGTGCTCAGGTCGTTCGGGTTGAAGCCCGGCGAGGAGGCCATCGCCAGCACCTGGCCGTTCTTCACGTCCTGGACGATGACGTAGCCCTTCTCCGCCCCGGCGTTGGCGACCTGGTCGGTGATGGCCCGCTGGGCGGCCCACTGGATGTCGCGGTTGACGGTCAGTCGCAGGTCGGTGCCGGGCACGGCGGGCTCCAGCGAGCCGCCGGCGGTGGGCACCAGGCGACCGCCGGCCTGGGCGTAGCTGCTGTGGCCGTCCTTGCCGGACAGCTCGTGCTGGTACTGCTGCTCCAGACCGCCTGCGCCCTCGCCCTCGGCGTTGACGAAGCCGACCAGGTTGGCGGCCAGGCCGTCGGAGGGGTAGACCCGCTTCTGGGTGTCCCGGTTGAAGATCCCGGCCAGCGGGTTGACGCACTCGTTGTCGAGCCTGGTCCGGCCGCCGTCCTCGACGGACTTGTTCAGCAGCCGCTTCTGGGCCTGGCAGCCCCGCGAGCCGGCCTGCTTCTCCAGGCTCGACTTGAGGTCGCTGATCTGGTTCTTGACGTCCGGGGTCTGCTGGGCGGCCAGCCGCTTGTAGCGGGTCTTGGGGGTGTGCAGGTCGGCGGCGATCCGCTCCTTGGGCAGGCCGAGGATCGGCGCCAGCAGAGCGGCGGCCTGCTCGGGGGCGTCCGGGAGGCCGGTGGCCTCGGGGGTGAACATCGCGGGGTCGGCGGTGATGTCGTACGCGTCGACGGTGGTGGCCAGGGCGACCCCGTCGGAGGACGTTATCGAGCCGCGCTCGGCGGTGATCGGGATGTTCAGGTACCGGTTGGTGTTGGCGTCGGCGGCCAGCGCGTCGGAGTCCAGCAGCTGGAGCTGGACCAGCCGTCCGGCGAAGATCGAGAAGACGACCGAGAGCACGATGGTGATCACCCGCAGCCGACGGCGCGGGTCCGCCAGCCGGATCCCCCGCGGCTGCGGGCGGCGCTGCGGCGGACGCGGGCGCGGCCGGTCCCCCGCCTGGCCGGCGCGGGCCGGCGGGCGGC
>NZ_JBHXKE010000210.1:0-17269 GCF_042722765.1 Kitasatospora sp. NPDC058406 | reverse complement strand
ATCAACGCCAACGGCTTCCGTGAGCTGCTCGAGGGCCAGAAGGTCGAGTTCGACGTCACGCAGGGCCAGAAGGGCCCGCAGGCCGAGAACATTCGCCCGCTGTAGTTCTTCCGCCACGGCACCCGCCCGGCGGCGAGGGGCCCGCACCGCGTACATGCCCGGTGCGGGCCCCTCGGCTTTTCCCTGAACGACCCCGGCCGCCCGGGCTCCCCGGCTCCCCGGTTCCGCCACCGGCGGCCGCTCCCACGCGAGACGCACTGCGCCGCGTCCGGATCGGCGCCCGACCGTGACAGCTCACGGTTCGAGGTTCCGCGTTCCCGCCCTCTGCGGTGAGCGCCGACCACGGGTGACGTGCCGCACGGCTTCGCCGTCCACGCTCCGCCCGTCACACTTTCTGGCTCGTTTTTTGTGGTCTCCGCCGGCGCCCCGCGCTGCGGACCTTCCTCGAAGCGCGCCGCTCCTGAGGAAGGTTTCCGCATGAACCGTTCCAGTCGTTCCTCCTACCAGAACGCCAACTCCCGCTCCGGAGGCGGCTTCGGCGCCGGCTCCCGCGCCGGCTCGGGCTCGCGCTCGGGTGGCGGCTTCGCCTCCGGCTCGGGCTCCCGCTCGGGTGGCGGGCGGCGCCCCTCCGGCGGGAGGGGTCGTCAGAATTCCACTCCGCAGGGTGAATTCGCCATGCCCGTCACCGTCACCCCGGCGCTTCCGGCCGTCGAGTCGTTCGACGAACTGGACATGCCGAACGCGCTGCTGGCGACGCTGACCCGCCGGGGCGTCACCTCGCCGTTCCCGATCCAGGCCGCCACGCTGCCGAACTCGCTGGCGGGGCGCGACGTCCTCGGCCGCGGTCGGACGGGTTCGGGCAAGACCATCGCGTTCGGTCTCGCCGTACTGGCCAACATCGCGGGGCAGCGGGCCGAGCCGCGCCGCCCGCTGGCGCTGGTGCTGGTCCCCACCCGTGAGCTCGCTCAGCAGGTCACCGAGGCGCTCACCCCGTACGCCCACGCGGTGCGACTGCGGATGGCGACCGCGGTGGGCGGGATGTCGATCGGCCGTCAGGCGCAGACGCTGAACCGCGGGGCGGAGGTCGTGGTGGCCACCCCCGGTCGGCTCAAGGACCTGATCCAGCGTGGCGACTGCCAGTTGGACGGGGTCGGTGTCGCGGTGCTCGACGAGGCCGACCAGATGGCCGACATGGGCTTCCTGCCGCAGGTCACCGAGTTGCTGGAGCAGGTCGCCGAGGGCTGCCAGACGATGCTGTTCTCCGCGACCCTGGACCGCAACGTGGACCGGCTGGTGCGCCGCTTCCTCAACGACCCGGTCACCCATTCGGTGGACCCGTCCGCGGCCGCGGTCAGCACCATGGAGCACCACGTGCTGCATGTGCAGAACTTCGACAAGAACGCCACGATCGCGCACATCGCCTCCCGCGAGGGCGGCGTGATCATGTTCACCGACACCAAGCACGGTGCGGACCGCCTGGTGGAGGACCTCCTCGCGAACGGCGTGAAGGCCGCGGCCCTGCACGGGGGCAAGTCCCAGCCGCAGCGCACCCGGACCCTGGAGCAGTTCCGCTCCGGCCAGGTGACGGCGCTGATCGCGACCAACGTCGCCGCCCGCGGCATCCACGTCGACGGGCTCGACCTGGTCGTCAACCTGGACCCGCCGGCCGACCACAAGGACTACCTGCACCGGGGCGGACGCACCGCCCGCGCGGGGGAGTCCGGCACCGTCGTCACGCTGGTGCTGCCCAACCAGCGCCGTGAGATGACCCGTCTGATGGCCACCGCCGGCATCACCCCCACCTCCACCCGGGTCCACCCCGGCGACGAGGAGCTCGCCCGCATCACCGGGGCCCGGGTGCCCACCGGGGTGCCCGTGGTGATCCCCGACCCCGTCGTCGAGCGCCCCCGCCGCAGGGCCTACGCGGGCGGTGGCGAGCGCCGCGGCCGCTCCGGCGAGACCGGGCGCAGCCCGCAGAGCACCACGGGTGCCCGTCGGCGGTCGCCGAGGCGCATCGCCCTGGCCGCGTAGGCGGAACGGCCGAAGGCGCGGGGTCCGCCACGGCGGTCCCCGCGCCGGACGGACGCCGGTCGCCCGGGCTCCCGCGATCCCCTTCTTGCGTGCACCGCCGGTCGCGCCCGAGTACGACAGGTCCACTCCGTCTTGCAGACTTCCCCGCCCGCCGCCCCGCGTTCACGCGTCCCCTTCCCGACCGGGCTGTCGGCGAAGGTCCTCCGCACCGAGGCGATGGCCGGTCTGGTGGTCGCGCTCGCGCTGATCCCCGAGGCCATCTCGTTCTCGATCATCGCCGGTGTCGACCCGAAGATCGGCCTGTTCGCCTCCTTCACCATGGCGGTGGTGATCTCGGTGGTCGGCGGCCGGGCGGCGATGATCTCCGCCGCCACCGGCGCCGTCGCCCTGGTGATAGCCCCGCTGAACCGCGAGCACGGCCTCGGCCATCTGGTCGCCGCGGTCATCCTCGGCGGCGTCGTCCAGATCGCGCTGGGCGCGCTGGGGGTGGCGAAGCTGATGCGCTTCGTCCCGCGCTCGGTCATGGTCGGCTTCGTCAACGCCCTGGCCGTCCTGATCTTCCTCACCCAGGTCCCCGAGATGCACGACGTGCCGTGGGCGGTCTACCCGTTGCTCGTCGGCGGCCTCGGGCTGATGGTGTTCCTCCCGAAGGTCACCAAGGCGGTCCCGGCGCCGCTGGTGGCCATCGTCGTCCTCACCGCGATCACGGTGGCGGCCGGCATCGCGGTACCGACCGTGGGGGACAAGGGCGACCTGCCGTCCTCCCTTCCCGTCCCCGGCCTGCCGGACGTGCCGTTCACCCTGGACACGCTGACCACCGTCGCCCCCTACGCCGTCGCGATGGCGCTGGTCGGGCTGATGGAGTCGCTGATGACCGCCAAGCTCGTCGACGAGATCACCGACACCCGCTCCTCCAAGACGCGCGAGTCGATCGGCCAGGGCGTCGCGAACATCGTCACCGGGTTCTTCGGCGGCATGGGTGGGTGCGCGATGATCGGCCAGACCATGATCAACGTGAAGGTGTCCGGCGCCCGGACCCGCCTGTCGACCTTCCTGGCGGGCGTGTTCCTGATGGTGCTGTGCATCGTGTTCGGCCCCGTGGTGTCGGACATCCCGATGGCCGCCCTGGTCGCCGTCATGGTGATGGTCTGCTTCGCGACCTTCGACTGGCACTCCGTGGCCCCGAGGACGCTGAAGCGGATGCCCGCCGGGGAGATCACCGTCATGGTGATCACGGTCGCGGTGGTCGTCGCGACCGGCAACCTCGCGGTCGGTGTCGCCGTCGGTTCGGTGACGGCCGTGGTCATCTTCGCGAAGCGCGTCGCCCGTCTCGCCGATGTCACGGCCGTCACCGACGCCGAGGGCGGCGAGGTGGTGTACGCGGTGACCGGCGAGCTGTTCTTCGCCTCCAGCAACGAGCTCGCGGGCCGGTTCGACTACGTGAACGACCCGGCCAGGGTCGTCATCGACCTCTCGGCCGCGCACATCTGGGACGCCTCCTCCGTGGCCGCCCTCGACGCCGTCGAGGCCAAGTACGCCAAGCACGGGAAGACGGTCGAGATCGTCGGCCTCAACCAGTCCAGCGCGCGGCTCCACCGGACCCTCAGTGGTGAACTCACCAGCCACTGAGGGCCCGCACCCGTACCCGCACCCGCACCGGTGCCGGCTCCGGGCGACGCGGCGGACGCCCGCGGGCGGTGGGTGTTCGGCCTGCCCGTGACGCTCGGCAGCAGGCGTCAGAAGCGTCGCCAGCGGACGGAGGCGAGGGAGAAGACGCCGAACAGCAGCAACCCCAGGGCCAGGACCGCCAGCAGCCACGGGCCGACCGGCGTGGCCGCGAAGGAGCGCAGGGTGTCGTCGACGCCCTTGGCCTGCGCCGGGTCGAAGCGGACGGCCGCGATCAGGGTGTGGACGCCGACGCCGACGAACACCACGCCGCGGGCGACGTTGCCGGCGATCCCGCCGGCTGTGACCGCGGCGCGGGTGCGCCGCCCCATGGCGGCCGTGTCCATCTTGCGCAGGAACTTCCGCAGGGCCGCCCGGACGGCGATCCCGACTCCGACCCCGATCAGGACCAGACCGGCGGCCGAGACCAGGAACCGGCCACCGGTCCGGCCCAGCACGGTGGCCGTCCAGTCCTTGGACGCACTGTCGCTGTCGGACCCGCCCCCGGACCCGGCGGCGAACGCCGCGGTTCCCCAGCAGACCGACGCGTAGAACGCCGCGCGCCCGGTGTTGAGCAGCCTGCTGGTGGTCTTCTTGCGGCCCCGCTCACCGAAGGCGGCGGCCGAGGCGCGCCAGATCGTCATGCATGCGAAGCCCACGGCCAGCAGCCACAGCAGCGTGCGGCCGAAGGGCTGGTCCGCGATCTGTCGGAGCGCGCCCTGGCGGTCGGCCTCCTCCGAGCCGCCGCCCAGCAGGGCGATCCGCAGGGCGAGGTAACCGACCACGACGTAGACGAGGCCGCGGGCGGTGAACCCTCCCCGGCCGGCCAGGCGTAGCAGTCGGTCCGCGGAATCCCCACGGTGCTGCCGGGTCTGCGTGGCAGTGGACACGGCGACTCCCCCTTCGTCCGGGGCGCGCCCTGCGCCCGCCCGGGAGAGCGTGTGCCCGCGTCGGCCGCAGG
The DNA here is from genome assembly GCF_042722765.1 of Kitasatospora sp. NPDC058406. Lineage (NCBI taxonomy): Bacteria > Bacillati > Actinomycetota > Actinomycetes > Kitasatosporales > Streptomycetaceae > Kitasatospora > Kitasatospora sp. NPDC058406. The sequence continues at coordinate 12,612 of NZ_JBHXKE010000210.1, read as the reverse complement.
TAGTCGCCCCGCCGGGCGTGCGGAGGGCGGGGAACGGGGGCGGTGGGTCGGCGGGGCGGCGGTGCGCCGCCCCGCCGGCTCACGCCGTACCGAACCGGAAGACCGTGTCCGGCCAGTCGGCAGCCGGTCCGGACCTGTCGAGCGCCTCGCTGATCGCCCGTTCCTCGTAGCCGAAGTGGGACTCCATGACTGCCGCCAGTCCGTCGAGCTCGCGCCCGATCGCGTCGAGGGCCGGGCCCCGCGATTCGGTGGCCCGGTGCGCGAGTTCACCGACGCGGGACAGGATCGAGGAGATCATCCCGTGGTCCTCGACGAGCTTCGCGACCGTCGGCGCGAGATCGGGGCGTTCCCGCAGCAGGTGGGAGAACATCCCGTCGTCCTCGCCGCGGTGGTGCGACTCCAGGGCGGCGCAGAAGGCCAGGCAGTGGGTGACGAGTGTGTCGTCGCTCAGGCGGCGGTGCCCGAGATCCGTCCTGATCCCGGTGATCAGGCGGCGCAGTTCCTCATGTGCTCGTGCGAGCTGCAGGCTCAGCGCGGCCGCACGGTCGCGATCCTGGGAGGCCAAGGTCGGCGGTCCCCTTCGGTTCCGCACCTCCATGCCTGACGCAGTCCGTCACCGGCACGCGATGCCCGGCCATCCGACCACGCGACGCGCCGGTACGGCAAGCAGGATCCGGGGCACGGTCAGGTCCCCGGTGCCCGGGTGACGGCGTGTCCGCCGCAGGGCCCGGGGCGGCCGGCACACGGCATCTCTCCAGAAAACTCACAGCACGGTGTGGAACCCCCACAGCCGGGCTGCCTAGGCTCCGCATGTGCACGACGAAGTGCGCGGGGCCGGCGGCGACGGACGAGGACCGGCGCGAGCCGGCCGCCCGGCACCACGGGAAGACCACATGGACTACTGCGCACCCTGCCGACGCCATTTGAACGGCGCTCTGGCCTGCCCCGGCTGCGGGGCGCCGGCGACCGGTCCGGAGCCGGTGGCGTACCGACCGGCGGACGCCGCGGCGGTGACGCGCCCGCAGCCCGGCGTGCCGGGGCCGGTGCCGCTGCCGGCCGGGCGCGGCGACGGTCGGACCGTCGGCCGGACCGGAGGTCGCGCGAACCCGCGGCGGATACGGCGACGGCCGGGGCGGATCGTGGTGTCCGTGGTCGGCCTGGCCGTCGTGGGGCTGGGAGCCGTGACGCTGGCGGCGAACGGCTCGGAGGGGGTGCCGCCCGAACCGGCGGCCGAACAGTCGGTGGCCACCGTGCCGCAGCACGTCCCGACCCCGCAGCCGACGGTGTCCGGCGCGCCGCCGTCCGCGACCGCGGCGCAGGGGCCGCCCACCCCGCAGCGCTCCGGCAGCCGCCCGCCCTCCGCCGCCGCATCACCCACCGCCCCCCTCTCCGCGTCCGCCTCCGCCCCGACCGCGGCCCCGTCCTCGGCGCCCCGGGGCGGCGCTCCGGCGGTGTCGGCGACCACCCGCGGGCCCGACCCGGTCGGCCCGAGTCCGGCGGCGCCGGGACCGTCGGTACCGGGCACGCCCCCGACGGCTCCGGCGACCCCCGTGACCCCGGTGACCACCCCGCCTCCCGTCACGAGCCCGCCGTCCTCGCCCTCGGCGCCGCCGACGGCCACACCCGCCCCGCAGCCGACCCGCACCTGCACGCCGTTCCTCTTCTGGTGCACCTGAGGACGTCCCGGCAGGGGCAGGGGCAGGACGCCGGGGGCCGCAGCGGGTGACTGCGGTGGCCGACACCGGTCCGGAGCCCGCCTCCCCGCCGCCCGGACCGGCGCGATCCGGTGCCGTGACGTGGATCACGCCGCCGAGGAAAACCGGGAGCCGCCGTGCTCCGTCAGACCAGGACGTGAAACGTTCACCGGCCTCGATGACCGAGGCCCAGCTGGTCCGACGGATCTCCTGCGGGGACACGGCGGCCTTCGACGAGCTGTACCGGCGCAGCGCCCCGTGGTTGACGGCGCGGCTGCGTCGGCGCTGCGCGGACGACGAGATCGTCGCCGAGGTCCTGCAGGAGACGTACATGGCGGTGTGGCGGGCGGCCGGGCCCTTCGCCGACAGCATGCGCGGCGAGGAGGCCGGCGGCTGGCTGTGGACGATCGCCGCCCGCCGGCTGGTGGACGCCTTCCGCGTACGCGGCCGGCACAGCACCCTCCCGCCGGCGACCGCCGCCCCGGGCCCGGCGCCCTCGGCCGAGCACGAGGTGCTGGACGCCGAGATCGGGGGCGACCTGGGTGCGGCGCTGGACCGGCTGGCTCCCGAGCTGCACCAGGTCCTGACCGCGATGGTGCTCGACGGGCTGACGGTCCGCGAGACGTCCGAGCTGCTGCGGATCCCCGAGGGCACCGTCAAGACCCGTGCCCGCCGTGCCCGCCTCGACATGCGAAAGGCCCTGTCATGACTGCGCACGTCCCCCGCGAGCTGCTGGTGAGCTACGTACTGGACCCCGGCGCCCCGACCGGGCCCAGTGCGGGTGCGCTGTGGACGCTGGAGGCCCACCTGGAGCGGTGCGCCGTCTGCCAGGCCGTGTTGAGGGAGGTGTCCCTCGCCCACCGCCCGGCCGACACCCTGCTGATGGCGCAGGTGCGCGAGCGCCTGACGGCGACCCTGACGCCGGTGCGCCGGCGCCGGTGGCGACGGGTGCGGAGCGAACTGGCCCGGTGGGCGGCGCCGGCGCTCGGGCCGTGGGTGGCGGCGGTCGTCCTCGTCGTCCTCGGCGCCCTGGTGCTGTCGTCGGCCGTCCTGCGGGACTCGCCGACCCTGCTCCTGCTCGCGCCGGTGATGCCGCTGCTGGGCGTGGCGCTGAGCTGGGGCCCGCACTCCGATCCGGTCCACGAGCTGATCGCCACGACGCCCCGGTCGGGGCTCGGTCTGGTCCTGCGGCGGACCCTGGCCGTGCTGACCCTCGTCATCCCGGCGCTGGCGGTCGCCGGCGGGATCACCGGCGCCGCGTCCGCGCTGGTCCTGTTGCCGGCCCTCGCGTTGATGTGTGCGGGCCTGGCGCTGGGCAGCCTGGTGGGAATCCAGCGCGCCACCACCGGGCTGGGCGCCGGATGGGCCCTGTTCGTGGTCGTCCCCGCCGTCGACGGCAAGACCGTCCCGTTCTACCTGCAGGAGTCCGCGGCCCCGGGATGGGCGGCCGCGACCGCTGTCCTGGGTGTCGCCGTGGTCCTCTGCCACAGGGCCTACCTGCACCCCCGCGAGGCCCGCGCGCGCCAGCGCTGAACACCGCAACGCCGTTCCGCGCGGCGCCCGTTCCGCGCAGCGACCGTTCCGCGCGGCCCTGCACGTGGCGCGCGGCGCCCGTCACCCGTACCCCCTTCACCCGCACCGCGAGGAGACACGACCATGCCCGGAACCGGCATCGCGAGCGAGATCGCGCCCACCGGCTACGCCCATCACATCCAGGCCCACGCGCTGACCGTCCGGCGGGGCCGCCGCTCCGCCGTCGACGGGGTCGACCTGAAGCTGGGCGTCGGCGTGCACGGCCTGCTCGGCCCCAACGGGGCGGGCAAGACCACCCTGATCCGCACGCTCGCCACCGTCCTGACCCCGCACGGCGGCGAGCTGGAGCTCCTGGGCAGCGCGCGTCGCACCCGGGGCGAACTGCGTGAACTCCGCCGCCGGTTGGGCTACCTGCCGCAGGCCTTCGGACACTACCGGCGTTTCACCGTCAGGGAGTTCGTCGAGTACATGGCCTGGCTCAAGGAGGTGCCGAGCCGGCGGACCGCCGACGCGGTGCAGCACGCCATCGACCGCGTGGACCTGACCGGCCGGGCCGACGACCGCATGGGGTCGCTCTCCGGCGGCATGCTGCGCCGGGCCGGCATCGCCCAGGCGATCGTCAACGACCCCGACATCCTGCTGCTCGACGAGCCGACCGTCGGCCTGGACCCGGCCCAGCGCATGGAGTTCCGTGCCCTGCTGCGCGACATCGGCGCACAGTCCTGCGTCCTGGTCTCCACGCACCTCGTCGAGGACATCGGCGCCGCCTGCGCCGGCGTCGTGCTGATGTACGAGGGCGGCACGGTCTTCGCGGGCGACGTCGACCGGCTCCGCGCCGCGGGCACCGACGCGGACCCGGGCGACAGCGAGATCGAGCGCGGCTACTCCGCGCTCCTGCGCCGGCACCGGGAGGGGAAGGTCGGGGCCGGGGGATAGGCGACGCGGCACGACCACCGTCCGACACCCCTGCCCGCCCCGATCCCCGACGAATTGGAGTCCGTGATGTTCCGCATGGTGCGCCTGGAGGCGAAGCGCTCGATCGCCCTGCTGCTGTTCCTGGTGGTGGCCGCCCTGACCCGTGTCTTCCTCTGGATGGACGTCCAGCAGTGGGCGGCCAGTTGGACGCCCCTGGTCCACTCGATGCGGGGGACGGCCTGGATCGTGCTGCCGGTGGTGCTGGCCGCCGCGATCTGGCACGGCGGGCGGGAGCGGCGCGCCGAGGTCTCCGAACTGTTCGCCGCCACGCCGCGGCCGCACCGGGTCCGTCTGCTGCCCGCCTTCCTGGTGTTCGCCGGTACGGCGGTGCTCGCCGTGGCGGCGGTGGTGGGATGGGCGGCGGTCGTGGTCGCCGGGAACGCGACCTTCGACGGCGGCGAGTGGCCGCTCGGCCTCGCGGTGGGACTGCTCGCCGCCGTCGCCGTCACCCTGGTCGGGCTGGGTGTCGGTCGGGTGGCGCCCGCGCCGGTCGCGGCGCCGCTGGGCGCGGTGCTGCTGTTCCTGGCCCTGACGTTCGCTCAGGTGCGGGACGGCCGCCCGGCCAACCGCCTGGTGGACACCGTGCTGCCGATGCTGCCGGTCACGGACGACTTCCACCGGGTGCTGCCCGCCTTCTCGGTGGCCCAGGGCGTCTGGTTCGCCGGCCTCGGGGCCACCGGCGTGCTGCTGGCCGTCGCGGTCACCTCGCGCGCCCGGGCCCTCGCCCTGGCGCCGGCCGTGGCCGGGGTGGCCCTCGGAGCGGTACTGGCGCCGTCGGGCGCGATCGTCCCCGCCCCGGCGGCCACCGCCCTGGTCTGCGCACCGGGCGACGACCGGATCTGTGTCACCCAGGTGCACAGCAGGGCCCTGCAGGACCTCATCGCGCCCGCGCGGAAGGTGCTCGAAGCCTTCGCCGAGGTGCCCGGCGGCCCGAAGCGGGTGCAGGAGGACCAGGTGAGCTGGATGTTCGACGACGGCAGGCCGACGGCCGGTGCCGATCTCGACACGGTCAGGGTCGCGCTTCCGTACCGGACCAGGGAGGGCGGCATCCGGTGGGAACCTGACGCGGTCCTCTCGATCGTGGCCCAGGAAGCCACCGTCGACCCGGGCTGCTTCGACGGGCAGGAGGAGCAGCGCCGTGCGTTCGACGCCTCCGGTGCGATCACCGCGGCGCTCCTGGACACCCCCACCGACAAGCTGAGCCCCGCCGCCCGCCAGGCCTACGACACGCTGCGCGCGCTGCCGATCGAGGAGCGCCGCCGGCGGATCGGGGACGGCCGCAGGGCCGGGCTGACCTGCGGGGACCCGCTGGCCGTCGTCATGGGTCGGGAGGCGGGCCGGTGACCCCGGGTCTGCGTGGCCTCGTGCTGCACCTGCGCAGCCGGGCGATCCCGGTGACCGTCCTGGTCTTCCTCGCCGCAGCCGGCGTCTCCTGGGCCGGATTCCGGCTCGACGATCCGGGCATGTCCCGGACGATCGGTCTGACCGCCCTGGTGCTGGGCGTCGCGGCGATCTCCCGGACGCTCTCCGGCCCGGACGAGGAACTGGAGCGCGGGACGCCCGTCCCCTGGCGGCTGATCCGCTTCCTCCACCTGGCGCTGCTGGGTGCGGTCCTCCTCGGCCTGCTGATCGCGGTCCGTCCGATCGCCGGAGAGCGGACGCACGCCGTGCCGCTCGGCAACCTCGTGCTGGCCGGTCTGGCCCTGAGCGCGGTGACCGCTCTCGCCGCGGTGCTGCTGGGGGCGCACGCGGCCTGGGCCCCGCCGGTCGGCTGGGCCCTGGTCATGCTGACGGTGGGGTCCCGGAACTCCCCCGGCGGGCAGGCGCTGACCTGGATGGTGCAGGACCCCCGCACCGTCATCTCCACGACGGTGGCCGTCGCGCTGACGGTCGTGGGCGCCGCCGCCTACACCTGGCGGGGCAGCCGCTGGTGAACGGGGTGCGCCGGGCCTCCGGAGGCGCCGCGCGCCCCCGGAGGCCCGCCGGCCGGGCTTGACACGTTTCTTCGTATCGAGAATATTAGATATGTCTTACGGGGTCGTCGTAGTCGTCGTGCGGAGGGAGTGTGGGGCGGTGGATCCGCTGGCCGTTCACAAGGCGCTCGCGAACCCGGCGCGCGCGGACTTCCTGCGCTGGCTGAAGACGCCCGAGCGCTACTTCGACGAGGACTACTACCGTGAGCGCGGTGTGGGGTTCCACATCGGCGTGTGCGTGACGGACATCCGGGAGCAGTCGGGACTGGCCCAGTCGGTCGTCTCCGGCTACCTGCAGATCCTGCGGGACGCCGGGCTGCTCGTGTCGGAACGCGTCGGCAAGTGGACCTTCTACCGGCGCAACGAGGAAACGATCGCGGCGTTCGCCGCCTACGTCCGCGACGAGCTCTGAGGCTTCCCGGGCGGGCCGCGGGGCCTTGTCGGCCGGCCCGGCGCCTCGCGGCGCCGGGCCGCCCTGCGGGCCCTTTTTTTCGACATCATCCATCTAACTATCTAGATTTGTAGCTCGGTCTCACGGGGCTGCGGGCCGGCGGTGAGCCGTCCTCCGGGGGGCGGGCGCGAAAGGCTGCCATGCGAAAGACCGGTCTCGTCGTCCTGACCCTCGCCCTGGGGGTGTTCGGGATCATCACCACGGAGATGGGCGTCGTCGGCGTCCTGCCCCGCATATCCGAGGAGTTGGGCGTCGCGCCGTCCACGGCCGGATGGCTGGTCGGCGTCTTCGCGCTCGTGGTCGCCGCCACCGGGCCGTTCACGACCCTCCTGGCCTCCGCCGTCCCCCGCAAGACGGTCCTGGCGACCGCGCTCGCCGTGTTCACCGTCTCCAACGCCGTCTATGCGCTGACCGACCGGTTCGAGGTGATGTTCGTCTTCCGGGTGATCCCGGCGGTGTTCCACCCGGTGTTCTTCTCGGTCGCGCTCACCGCCGCGGCCCGGCTCGTCCCGGCGCAGCGGGCCACCCGGGCCGCGACGACCGTCTTCGCCGGCGTCACGGTCGGGTTCGCCTTCGGGGTGCCGCTCACCTCCTACCTCGCCGAACACCTGTCCCTCGCCGCCGCGTTCTGGTTCGGTGCGGGTGTCAACCTCCTCGCCCTCCTCGGCGTGCTGGCCCTCTTCCCGTCCATGCGGTCGGAGGAACGCCTCTCCTACGGAGACCAGTTGCTGATCCTGCGGCGCCCCCGGCTCTGGCTGGCGGTGCTGGCCGTCGTGGCCGTGTTCGCGGCGATGTTCTCGGTCTACGGGTACTTCGCCGAATACCTGGAGCAGGTCACCCGGCTGAGCGGCTCCCAGGTCGGCACCGCACTGATGGCGTTCGGGATCGTGATGGTCGCCGGGAACCTCCTCTTCGGCCGGATGCTGGAACGCGACCCGGTCCGCACGGTGACCGCCTTCCCGGTGCTCTACGTACTCGTCTACGCCGTGGTCTACGTGGTCGGACCGTGGACCGTGCCGATGGCCGTCGGCGTGCTGCTCTGGGGGGCGGTGCACTCGGGCGGACTCGTCGTCAGCCAGAGCTGGCTGGCCCGGGACGCCCAGGACGCGCCCGAGTTCGGCAACAGCCTCTTCATCTCCTTCTCCAACCTCGGGATCACCCTCGGCAGCGCGGCGGGCGGGCTCGTGGTGTCCTCGCTGGGCGCGCACCGGCTGCCGTGGGCCGGAGCGGCGTTCGCCCTCGTCGCGCTGGCCGCCGTCCTGCTGCGGCGGCGCCTCGGGCCGGCCGTTGCGGCAGGCCCGGGCCGTGCCGGTCGTTCCCGAGGTCGTACGTGACCCTGAAGCGGCCGGGCTCTCCGGGCGGGTGGAGCGCGGCCGGGAGCGTGCGGCGGCCGTGGTGCGCGGAAAAATCCGTGCCCGATCGCGTGCGCAGGAGCAGAATCGCCCTGTGGTGGACATGAGAGCGTTCCGGGACGCGGTCGTCGGCTGGGCGGCGGGCGGCCCCGAGGAACCGGCGCGGGAGTCGGCGGCGAGGGAACTGGCGGCGCGGCTCGGCGTGCGGACCGCGGTGCTGCTGGAAGGGCCGAGCGACCTGGAGGCCGTCGAGGCGCTGGCGGCGCGCTGCGGCAGGGACCTGCCCGCCGAGGGCGTGTGCGCCGTCCCCATGGGCGGAGCCATGTGCGTCGGCCGCTACGCCGGCCTGCTCGGGCCGCCCGGGCTGGGTCTGCGGCTCGTCGGCCTCTGCGACGTGGGCGAGCAGGGCTTCTACGACCGCGGTCTGGATCGGGCCCGCGCGCCGCGCGAGGGGTTCTTCGTGTGCTCGGCGGACCTGGAGGACGAACTCATCCGGGCCCTGGGTGTGGCGCGGATCGAGGAGATCGTCCGGGCCGAGGGCGATCTCCCGGCCTGGCGGATCTTCGGACGCCAGCCCGCCCACCGGGGCGAGCCGCCGGAGCAGCAGATGCGGCGCTTCCTCGGTACGAAGAAGGGCCGCAAGATCCGCTACGGGCGCCTCCTGGCGGAGGCCGTCGACCTCGGGCAGGTACCCGCGCCCCTCGCGGGTCTGCTCGCCTGCCTGTGACCGGGCAGGAGGGGCGCGCTGCGGGGATCCGTGTCAGCGGGTGGCCGTGGGTTCGTGCGCAACGGCGGGCGGGACCGCCGTGCCGCCCCTCCGCACCGGATCAGGGAGGACGGTTGTGCGGTGCGGTGCGGTGCCGGGACCGCACCGCACCGCCCACCGGCCGGGCCGGCTAGGCCGACGTCGTGCCGACGGCGCTCAGGGGCGAGGCCAGGGACTCCAGGCTGCGCCGTTCCGCGCGGACGCCGATCGCGGCCTCCACCAGCCCGGCGGCGGTCATCAGTCCCGCGCCGATGCAGAACGCGAGGGTGGTGTCGGAGACGTTCCCGGTGCTCACCAGGCTGTTGAACAGCAGCGGCCCGCTGATGCCGCCGGCCGCCGTGCCGACGGCGTAGAAGAACGCGATGCACATCGCCCTGGTCTCCAGCGGGAAGATCTCGCTGACCGTCAGGTAGGCCGAACTCGCGCCCGCGGAGGCGAGGAAGAGCACGGCCGTCCAGCACGCCGTCATGGTGACGGCCGAGAGCGAGCCGTGCTGGAAGAGCACGGCGGTGCCGAACAGCAGCAGGCCGGAGCCGAGGTAGGTGCCGGCGATCATCGGCTTGCGCCCGACCGAGTCGAAGAGGTGGCCGAGCAGCAGCGGGCCGAGGAAGTTGCCGACGGCGATCACCGCGAAGTAGTAGCCGGTGTCGCCCTGGGGGACGTCGAAGTACTGGGTGAGGATCACCGCGTAACCGAAGGTCACCGAGTTGTACAGGAACGCCTGGCCGATGAACAGCGCGAGGCCGAGCACCGTCCGGCGCGGGTAGCGGGCCACGACCGTGCGGGCGATCGTGACGAAGCCGAGCGGGGCGCGCTCGCGGATCAGGATCGGCTCGTCGGTGAGCGGGGGCAGTGCGGTGCCGGTCTGCCGCTCGACGGCCCGTTCGGCCTCGGCGACCACCTTCTCCGCCTCGTCCGCGCGCCCGTGCGTGATCAGCCAGCGCGGACTCTCCGGGACGTGTCGGCGCACCAGCAGGATCACCAGGCCGAGGGCCAGACCCAGGCCGAAGGCGAGCCGCCAGCCGACGTCCGTGGCGAAGAGCGCGGTGTCGAGCAGGGCGATGGACGCGAACGCCCCGAACGCCGCGCCGATCCAGAAGCTGCCGTTGATGATCAGGTCGATCCGGCCGCGGACCCGGGCCGGGATCAGCTCGTCGACCGCGGAGTTGATCGCCGCGTACTCGCCGCCGATGCCGAAGCCGGTGAAGAAGCGGCAGACGAAGAAGAACCAGGCCGACGAGGAGAACGCCGTCACGGCGGTCGCGGCGAGGTAGACCGCGAGCGTCAGCATGAACAGTTTCTTGCGCCCCAGCCGGTCGGTCAGCCAGCCGAAGAACAGGGCCCCGCTGCACGCGCCCGCCACGTAGACGGCGGCGGCGACGGTGGTCACCTGGGTGGTCGAGATGGAGATCCCGCTGCCCTGCTCGGCGAGCCGGGCCGCCATGGTGCCGACGATCGTCACTTCCAGGCCGTCCAGGATCCAGACGGTGCCCAGGCCGATCACGATCCTCCAGTGCCAGCGGCACCACGGTAACCGGTCCAGCCGGGCCGGGACCCTGGTCTCGATCACGTCGTCGCCGCGGGAGGTGCGGGTCCGCTCTTCCGGTCGTTCGGACGGCTTCACCGGGTCGGCCATGACGGGTGTTCCTCTCGCGAGGTGTTCAGGACGCCCCCGCGTCTGCCCGGTCGCCCGGCGATCACACCGGTGGGTTCCCCGGCGGACGCGGCGGCCGGCCGCGGGCCCCGGGCCGCCCGGGGCTCGGGACCCGGGCGGGTGGCGGACGGCCGGCGCGTGACGGCGGCCGGCGGGCTCGGCCTATCATTCCGGAGCCGACGGGGAGTCACCCGGACTCGCCCGTCCCGCCCAGCACGTTTCATCCCGAAAAGGAGCCTCCGAGTGGGTAGCACTGTCGAGACGCTGGAATTCCAGGCCGAGACGCGCCAGTTGCTCCGGTTGGTGATTCACTCGATCTACTCGAACAAGGACATCTTCCTGCGCGAGCTGATCTCGAACGCCTCCGACGCACTGGACAAGCTGCGGCTGGAGTCGCTGACCGACTCCGACCTCGACGCCGACACCTCCGACCTCCACATCCTCCTGGAGGTCGACGAGGCCGCCCGCACGCTGACCGTCCGCGACAACGGCATCGGCATGACCCGGGACGACGTCGTCGACCTGATCGGCACGATCGCCCGGTCCGGCACCGCCGGTCTGCTGGAGAAGATCAAGGAGACCCGGGACGCCGAGGCGGCGCAGAGCCTGATCGGTCAGTTCGGCGTCGGCTTCTACTCGGCGTTCATGGTCGCCGACCGGGTCACCCTGAGCACCCGGCGGGCCGGCACCGGTGCCGGGACCAGGTGGGAGTCCGACGGCGAGGGCACGTACAGCATCGAGGAGGTCGACGGACTGCCCGTGGGCACCTCGGTCACCCTGCACCTCAAGCCCGTCGACGGCGAGGACGGGGTCGCCGACTACCTGGCCGGGTGGAAGATCCGCCAGATCGTCAAGCAGTACTCGGACTTCATCCGCTGGCCGATCCGGATGGCGGCGGAGCGCCCCGGCGCCGACGGCGCCACCGAGCCCGGGGTCGACACGCTCAACTCGATGAAGGCCCTGTGGGCCCGGCCGCGCAGCGAGGTCACCGAGGCCGAGTACCACGAGTTCTACCGGCAGATCAGCCACGACTGGCTCGACCCGGCCGAGACGATCCACATGCGGGCCGAGGGCACCTTCGAGTACGAGGCGCTGCTGTTCATCCCCTCGCAGGCGCCGCTCGACCTGTTCTCGCGCGACACCCGGCGCGGCGTCCAGCTGTACGTCAAGCGCGTGTTCATCATGGACGACTGCGAAGCGCTGATGCCGGACTACCTGCGCTTCGTCAAGGGCGTGGTGGACGCCCACGACCTGTCGCTGAACATCTCCCGCGAGATCCTGCAGCACGACCGCCAGATCCGCGGCGTGCGCCGACGGCTGGTCAAGAAGGTGCTCGGCGCCCTCAAGAGCGTGCAGACCGCCGACGCCGAGCGCTACACGAAGCTGTGGGCCCAGTTCGGCCGCGTGCTGAAGGAGGGGCTGCTGGAGGACACGGACAACACCGAGGCCCTCCTGGAGCTGGTGTCGGCGGCCTCCACGCACGACGCGGAGCAGCCCACCACCCTGCGCGAGTACGTCGGACGCATGAAGGACGGCCAGGACGCGATCTACTACCTGGCCGGCGAGGACCGGGCCATGGTGGAGAACTCGCCCCACATGGAGGCCTTCGCCGCCCGGGGGTACGAGGTCCTGATCCTCACCGACCCGGTCGACGAGGTCTGGGTGGACCGGGTGCCCGCCTTCGACGGGCACCGTCTGCAGTCCGTCGCCAAGGGCCAGGTCGACCTCGGCGAGCCCGAGGACGGCGACCAGGACGCGGAGGCCGAGAAGGCCCGGCGCGAGCAGGACTTCGCCGCCCTGCTGCCGTGGCTGACGACGGCCCTGTCCGAGCAGGTGAAGCAGGTCCGCCTGTCGTCGCGCCTCACCACGTCGGCTGCCTGCGTCGTCGGCGACGCCCACGACATGACCCCGACCCTGGAGAAGATGTACCGGGCGACGGGGCAGCAGGTCCCCACGGTGAAGCGGATCCTGGAACTCAACCCCACGCACCCGCTGGTCACCGCGCTGCGCTCGGCGCACGAGGCGAACGCCGACGATCCCGCGCTCGCCGAGGTCGCCGAGCTGGTGTACGGCAGCGCGCTGCTCGCCGAGGGCGGTGACCTGCCCGACCCGGCCCGCTTCGCCCGGCTGCTGACCACCCGTCTGACCCGGGCCCTGTGACCCGGGCCCGGTGACCGGTGGCGTGCGGCCCGCGGCGACCGGCCGCCGCGGGCC